>NZ_JBHUWW010000105.1:0-2182 GCF_042669755.1 Kitasatospora sp. NPDC057223
GTGGGTGTGTGTGGTGGGTTAGAGGGGGGTGGTGTGGGTGTGGGCGGTGAAGGTGGTGGTGTTGGTTTGGGTGGCGGTGATGTGGTGGGTGGTGGGGTTGGTGGGGTTGATGGGGTGGGTGGTGGGGTTGGTGGGGTGGGTGGTGGGGGTGGTGGGGGTGGTGGGGTTGTGGGTGTTGTGGGTGGGGGTGGTGTGGGCGTGGATGTAGCAGGGGGTGTCGAGTTCGACGTAGCGGTTGAAGGTGATGTTCATGTGGGTGATGATGTGGGGTTTTTGGGGGGTGGTGAGGGTGTTGGTTGCTTGGCGGACGGCTTCGAGGAGGAGCATGCCGGGGACGTGGTCGACGGGGTGGTCGAAGAGGACGGGGTGGTGGGTGTCGACGCGTAGTTGGTAGTGGTGGGGGTGGGGGGTGGGGGAGAGGACGATGTCGTGGTGGTGGGTTCGTCCGGCGGTGGTGGGGGTGAGGGGGTGGGGTGGTGGGGGTGCGTTGTTGAACTGGTGGGTGGTTTCGGCGCGGCCGGCGCGTAGGCGTTGGTAGACGTTGGGGTTGTGGCAGTGGAAGTGGGTGGTGGCGGTGGCGAGGGGTTGGCCGTTGCGGTGGGCGGTGAAGTGCATGGTCATGGAGGCGGGGAGGTTGCGGTGGTATCTGATGTCGGTGGCGGTGACGTGGAGTTCGATTTCGGCGGGGGTGAGTTCGATGCGCATGGCGTGGGGGTTGAGTTGGAATTGGAAGTGTGACCAGCTGAGTTGGTGGCCGAAGGGGACGTTGTAGGCGGTGTGGGTGAGGAGGGGGAAGGTCTGGCGGATGGTTTCGCACAGGAGGAGCGGGTCGTGCGTGTGGTGGTCGTTGGTGTAGAAGCTGTGGCTGCGGGGCCATTGGGCGGTGACGGTGAAGGTGTCGGGTCCGGTTTCGCGCCAGCCGGTGAGGAAGACTTCCGACAGTGATGTGCGGTGGACGTACTCTTTGGCCACTGTGGTGGTGAGTGCGGGTTGTGTTCCGACATGAGGTTCCGTGGTGACAAGCATGCCGCTCCCCTTTGGCGTGCGAAGTGGGACCGGTGGCCTGTGGGCCACCTGGTCGGACGTGCTCTGCTCGAGGTGTGCGCCACTCCCGTGGCGTCCATGGTGCAACACCCTGACCCTAGACCGAGGTTCGTCTGTAAAATAGAGGGTGTTCGTTTTGTTTGTCGAGCGGAAGCGGGGCCTGGCTGTGGCTGAACCGAAGCAGGAACGAGCCGTGAGGACGCGTGAGGTGATCCTTTACGCGGCGGCCGAGGTCTTCGACGAGTGCGGTTACAGCGGTGCCAGCATCAGCAAGATCATGCAGCGGTCGGGGGCGACGCAGGGCGGGATGTACTTTCATTTCAAGTCGAAGGAGGGGCTGGCGCACGCGGTCATGGCCAGTCAGCAGGAGTTCATCCGGTTGCCGCCGGGGCCGGACGGTCTGCAGCGGCTGATCGACATCACGTTCCACATCGCGGGGGAGCTGCAGCGCAATGTGCTGTTCCGTGCGAGTGTGCGCCTGGCGGTGGAGCAGGGGGAGCTGGGGATCGAGGACGACACGGCGTACCAGGAGTGGGTGCAGCAGTTCCATGCGCAGCTCGTTGCGGCGCGGGAGTGCGGTGAGCTGCTGGAGAGTGTCGACGAGCAGGAGTTCGCGACGGTGCTGGTGGGGGCTTACACGGGGACGCAGATCTTCTCGAACGCGGCGACGAGGCGGGCCGACCTGCCGGAGCGGATCGCTTCCCTGTGGCGGTATCTCCTTCCGGCGGTGGCCACTCCGCGGGCGGCGGCGTTGCTGCGGGTGGAGCCGTCGGTCGGGGCGAGGGCCTGATCCCGTGGCCGTCCGTTCCCGGGCGCGGTGCGGTGGGGTGGGGTGTGTCTCGGGTTCGGGGGTGCGGTGTGCCGGCCGGGCCGGCGGCCGGGGCTGAGGCCGGTCCTGCCCGGTCCTGCCCCTGTCCGGGGTTGCCTGTCGGTCGGGGCCGGCGCGTGGTCCCGTGCCCGGGGGCTGCCTGCTGGTCGGGTGTCGGCCTGATCGCTGGCCGGCGTGTTCCGGGGTGCGGGGGTGCGGTGTGCCGGCCGGGCCGGCGGCCGGGGCTGAGGCCGGTCCTGCCCTGTCCGGGTGCTGTCGGTCGGGGCCGGCGCGTGGTCCTGTGCCCGGGTGCTGCCTGCTGGTCGGGGC
>NZ_JBHUWW010000105.1:2280-32508 GCF_042669755.1 Kitasatospora sp. NPDC057223
CGGCGGCCGGGGCTGAGGCCGGTCCTGCCCTGTCCGGGTGCTGTCGGTCGGGGCCGGCGCGTGGTCCTGTGCCCGGGTGCTGCCTGCTGGTCGGGTGAGGGCCTGATCGCTGGCCGGTGTGTTCCGGGGTGCGGTTCGTTGTTCGGGGTCGGTGGTGGGGGCCGGCGCCTGGTCCCCCCTCGCGGGTTCCCCGGTTCCCCGGTTCCCCGGTTCCCCGGTTCCCCGGTTCCCGGGTGACCGTTGTCCGGTCCGGCGCGGTGTGGTGGTTGGGGCCGGCGTCTGGTCCCGTATCCGGGTGCTGCCTGCTGGTCGGGTCGTTGCCTGGTTGCAGGGTTGCGGGGTGGCTGCCGTGTGGTTTCCGGGTCTGGCCTGTTGGTCGGGTTGCGTCTGGTCCTGTGCCTGGGGGTTGCGGGGCGGCGGTGTGCCGGCGGCCGGGGTCGTCTCTGCTCGGTTCTGGGGTGCTGCCCGTCGGTTGGGGTCGTGGCCTGGCCGGTCCTACGGCCGAGGAGATCTTCGCGTGGTGGGCGGCCGGGGGCGGGGAGGAGCTGTTGCAGCAGCACGTCGTATACGGCTGCGGGCTGGTGGTCGTGTTGCTGCTCTGTGGGGAGAGGGGCGTCGAGCTCGTCTTCGGGTGACTGCTGACCCGCCCTCGTGTGTGTGGGGGGAGGGGGCGTGTCGTCGGCCTGCTGGAGCGGGTACTGAAGGCCCCTGGGGCGGCCGGTGTGGGATGTCACGCCCGAGGGCGGCCGCCGGGTTCGGCCTGCCTCATCTCGTCACGGAGTTGGATTCCTTCGCCTGCCGGGCCGGTGGCACCGTGCCCGGTCTCCCGGGGGATCTCCGGGATGTTCATCGGCTCTGACCGGTGCTGGGCGCGCAAACGCCGGAGTTCCAGCCGGCGGTGCGGGTCCGAGAGCACCGTCAGCTGCTGTTCGCCATGCCCGACAGGACAGGGCGTGAGCGTGCCGGTGATCACCTCACAACACGTCAGGAACTCAGCATGTTCACTCGTGCGTGGCTGAGCGGGTGAGCTCGTACCCCGGCACTCCTGGCCGGCGGCCTGCTGCCGGGTCGGGTCGGGGTTGCCGGGTGTTTTTCGTGGGTCCGGTTTCGGTCGCGGGCCTGGCCGGCCGGTTCCTTCCGGAAGGTGCCGGTTGTGGGCGTCTTCGGGGTCCGGGCCGGGGGCGGGGACGGACGGTGGGCCGTCTCTCGGGCCGGTTGTCGGGCTGTCCTTCGGGCCGGTTGTCGGGCTGGCCGGTCTGGATCCGGTGGCTGTGGCTGTGGCTGTGGCTGTGGTTGTGGTTGTCGGAGTCGTTGCGCTTCGTGGGCGGCGGGTTGAGGCCGGTGCCGGGCGGGGTGTCGTGGTCGGGCGGGGTCCTTGGCGCGGCGGTGTGTTTGTCGGTGTGAGGGCGGGTTGCTGGCGCGGGTCTTCGGCGGTCGGACGCCGGGCCTGGCGCAGCCGGGCGGTGACCGTGACGTGGAGCGGGCCGGTGACTGCGATGTGGGGCGGGCCGGTGGCCGCCGTCTGCTGGGCGCGGGGGCTGGTGTGCCGGGCGACGTCCTGGCCCTGGCGGAGGGAGCCGTGGCTCCAGCGGGAGGTGGTGACGTCGGCGCAGCGGTGACCTGCGGGCGTGCGGGTGCGGTGTGCCGGCCGGGGCCGGGGTCCGGGTCCCGCGTCCGGGTGCTGCCCGCCGCCCGGGCCGCCGCCTGGTTCCGTTGCCCGGGGTTCCGTTGCCCGGGGTGCCGGGGTGCCGGGGTGCCGGGGTGCGGGGGTGCCGGACGGCCGTCGTCCGGTTGCCGGGCGGGGGTGGTCCTGCGGGTGGTGCCGACCGGCCGGGGTTGCTGCCTGGCCCGGGTGCGGCCGGGTGGTGCTGGGTGTGGTCCGGCTGTGGCCGGATGTGGGGTGCTGGTGCTGGTGCTGGTGCTGGTGCTGGTGGTTGTGGCGGGGGCGGCCGGGTGGCGGGGCTGGTCGGGTGGTTGTTGCGGGTGTGGGGTGGCGGGGCTGGTCGGGTGGTTTCCGTGGGGTGTGCGGTGCGGGGGTCCGGGGGTGGGGTGTTCCGGCGGGTGCCCCGGGTGCCCCGGGTGGCCGGTGGATGGTCCCGGTGGGGCGAGTGGGGCGAGTGGGGCGAGTGGGGTGGGTGGGGCTGGTGGGGCCAGGGTCGGGGCCGGGTGGTTCGGTGGGTTCGGTGGGTTCGGGTGTGGGGTTGGTTCGGTTGGTGGGTGTGGTGGGGGTGTTCTCGGGTTGGTGGGTGGGGGTGGTGGGGTGGTGGTGCGGTGTGAATTGTCGGGTGGGCTCTGGCGGTGGGGGGCTGTGGCCAGTTAAATAGAGGGTGTTCGTTTTGTTTAGGGAGGGAAGGCCGGTGCGAATCCAGTGACGGAGCCGAAGCAGGACCGTGCGGTGAGGAAGCGGGCTGCCATCCTGCGGGCGGCGGCGGGGGTGTTCGACGAGTACGGGTTCAGTGGTGCGAGTATCAGCCGGATCATGGACAGGGCGGGGTCGACGCAGGGTGGGTTGTACTTTCATTTCAAGTCGAAGGAGAACCTGGCGCAGGCGGTGATGGCGGGGCAGCGTGAGGATCTGCTGATGCCGTCGGGTGAGGACGGGTTGCAGCATCTGATCGACATCACGCTGTACATCTCCTACGAGTTGCAGCACAACGTGCTGTTGCGGGCGGGGGTGCGGCTTGCTGTGGAGCAGGGGAGTTTCGGGTTGCAGGACGACCGGGCGTACCGGGACTGGGTGGGGCAGTTCGTGGTCCAGCTGGTGGCGGCGCGGCGCCGGGGTGAGTTGTTGCCGGGGGTCGACGAGGAGGAGTACGCGACGGTGCTGGTGAGTGCCTACAGCGGTACGCAGTTGTTCTCGCAGGTTTCCACCGGTCGGGCGGACCTTCCCCGGCGGATCGAGGCGATGTGGCGTTATCTGCTGCCGGGTATCGCGTCGGCGGAGGTCAGGTCGGGTCTGCGGATCGATGCCGCCCGTTTCGCCGTCCGCGCGTGAGGGGCCGCAGGATCGTGCTGAGCGGGGCGACGGGGTTCGTCGGTTCGGCGGTCCTGGAGGGGCTGGTGCGCCGGTGTGCGGGTCCTGGCGGCGGTGGCGGGGTGGAGTTGCGGGCGGTGTCGCGCCGGCCTCCCGCCGGGGGTGGTGGGGTGGTGGAGTGGGTGCGTGGTGACCTGGCGGAGCCGGCGTCCTTGCGCGGGGTGTGCGAGGGGGCGGATGTGCTGCTGCACCTGGCCAGTTACATCGGTCCGGACGAGGGGATGTGCGAGGCGGTCAATGCCGGGGGGAGTGCGGCGTTGATGGAGGAGGCCGTCCGTGCGGGGGTGGGGCGGATCGTGAGTCTTTCGACGGCGGCGGTGTACGGGGTGGGCCCGCACAGCGGGATCGGTGTGAACGGGGTCGATCCGGTGCCCGCTTCGGTGGTGAGCCGCACGCGGCTGGCGGGGGAGGGGCCGGTCCTGGCGGCGGGCGGGGTCGTGCTGCGGCCGGGTCTGGTGCTGGGGGAGGGCGACCGCTGGGTCGTTCCCGCCCTCGCGGAGCTGGTCGAGCGGGTGCCGGCCCGGTGGGAGGGCGGCCGCGGGCTGCTGTCGGCGGTGGCGGTCGGTGATCTGGGCCGCCTGATCGGCCGGCTGGCGTGCACGTCCCGGGCGGTGGGCGGCGGCCTCTACCACGCGAGCCATCCCGTGCCGGTCAGTGTCGGGGACCTGCTGGCGGTGCTCGCCGCCCACGGGGTGCTGCCGTCGGTCGCGGACCGGGAGGAGCTGTCCTGGGAGGCCTGTCTGGAGCTGCTGGGGGCGCGGCCGGGACGGGTGAGCGCCCGTCAGCTGGACCTGCTCACCCGCGACCACTGGTACCGCAGCGAGCGGGTGTGGCGGGTGGCGGGCTGCCCGGCCGGCCCCGGTGTGCTGGCCAGGACGGCGCAGGCGGCGCGCTGGTACCGCTCGCACCTCGACCCGCACCTGGCCGCCTGACGGCACCCGCCCCACCACCCCGCCACCCCACGCCCCGCCACCCCGTCGCCGCCCGCCACCCCACGCGCCGCCGCCCCGCCGCACCCACCCCGTCGCCGCCCGCCACCCCACGCGCCGCCGCCCCGCCGCACCCACCCCGTCGCCGCCCGCCACCCCACGCGCCGCCGCCCCGCCGCACCCACCCCGTCGCCGCCCCGTCGCGCCACCGCCGCCCCGCCCCACCGCCCGCCGGAACCGCGCCCCGGGCCCGGACGGCGCCGCCGGAACCGTACAGGCCGGACGGTGCCGCCCTGCCGCCCGCCGCTCCGCCGCCCCGCGATCCAGGTATCCGGCCGGGGCGGGCGCGGGCGTCCGGGATCCCCGGCGCGGCTGGCTTGGTGGGTGTGTGGCGTCCGGGGTCCGTATGACGGTGTTCGGCTGGTTTGCGCCGGGCGTCCCTGCCTGGCAGGCGGCGCATGACGGTCCATCCCGGCATCCAGGTGCGGGAGGGGTCCGTACGGCGTTCCCGGCTGGTTTGCCGGGCAGCCGGGCAGCCGGGCATCTCGGCGTGGCTAGTGCGCGGGTACGGGGCGCAGGGCATTGCGGCCCTCGGCGTTCCCGGTGCGGCAGGTGCGGGGGGTGCGGTGGGTGCGGTGGGTGCGGGGTCCGTGCGGCGGTGTCCGGCCGGTTCGCGCCGGGCATCCGGGCGTCCGGGCGTCCCGCCGTCGCGGTGCGGGTCGTGCGGCGTCCCGGCACCCGGGCGTGGCCGGTGCGGCGGGTGCCGGGACGTCCCGGGGTCGCATGACGGTCCTCGCCGGTCTGCGCCGGGTATCGGGGCTGTCCGGGCGCGGGATACCCGGCGTCCCCGGCATGCCCCGTCCCCGGCGTTCCCGGTGCTGCGGGGTCCCGGGGGCCCGTTCTGGGGGGGCGGCCCGGTTCAGGCGCTCTGGCGTACCGGCTCGCCCGGTTGCTGGGCCGGGCGGACGAGGCGGTTGTAGGTGTAGGCGGCGGAGACCAGTGTCATGTGGTGGTGCCAGCCGGGGTAGGAGCGGCCCTCGAAGTCGAGCAGTCCGTACTCCTGCTCCAGGGAGCGCATCGCCGTCGTCGTGCCGCGGTGCAGCTGCGAGAGGGCGAGCAGCTGGTCGATGCGCCGGTCCACGAGGTTGGTGATCCACATCCGGGCGGGCTGCTGCCCGCCGGCGGGGCGCCACTGGGTGAACAGCCGGTAGGTGTGCCGCGCGGCGGGGGCGTCCTGGCGCGGGAGGTGGAGACGGGCCAGCCCCGACAGGATCCGGACACTGCGCAGCTGGCGGTCGGGGGCGGCGAGCGTGGCGGTGTGCGGGTGGCGGGTGCCGGACGGGTACAGCAGCTGGCGGGCGCTGAGGGGCGTGTGGACGTCGGGGGTGGCGGTGCGCAGTCCGCTGGGGACCACCCGCAGGGCGCCCGGCACGGCGATGACGAAGTCGCGTCCGCGCCGGCTGAGGCCCTCGAGCAGCGGGCCGGCGTCCGGGTACTCGCTCATGTCGGCCACGACCGGCGCGGGCGCCTGCGAGGTGCGGGAGGCGAGGGTGTCCACCAGGTCGAGGGTGTGGGCCCACAGGGGGCGGTGGCGGGCGGCGGGAGGGATGCGCGTGCGCTCGCGCAGCGCGGCGTTGTCGTCCCACTGGTCGGGCAGCAGCAGCCGCCAGTCCACGGGCACGTCCTGGCCGCCCGAGGACAGGAACACCCCCACCCCCACCTGGCAGTTGACGGTCCGCCCGGCCGACGGCACGAAACGGCGGTGGACGCCGCACGAGTGGTCCCCGCGCTTGGGCAGCACGGCCGTGGCCACCGACCAGGCCTCGGTCGGCGCGTGCTGCTCGACCACCCGCGTCAGCTCCTGGCGTGCGGGACGCCAGTCCCAGGGGCTCGCGTTGATGAACTGCTGCAGCGACTGGGAGGCGGTGGGGGAGTCGGAGACCGCCGACGCCAGCCGGCGCACCGACTTCTTGCCCGGCGTCACGAGCAGCCCCTGCAGGTACGCCTGGGCCCAGCGGCGCTGGTCGGCGCGCGGCAGATGGCCGAACAGCTCCTCGGTGAAGGCGCTGACGCGCGACTCGGCGAGCGCGGCCGCCGCGCGGGACATGTGTTCGGCCATCCTCTGTTCCCTCCCCGGCTGGGCTACTCCCAAGATAATAGAGAACGTTCGCTTTGTTTTTGAACCGGGTGAAGCCACCTGCTACAACTTCGCCAAGTCGCCCCACGGCCGGACCCGCACGGGAAGTCCGGACATCTTTCGCACGTCGGCGTTGCGCCGCAGCCGCCCGCCGTCGAAGGCTGGGCGGCAGACCGAACGCGCGGGCCAGTGGGGAGATCTGTGGTGGGACAAGCACATCTGAGGGCCGCACACGCACCACCGGCCGGATGTGCACCCCGCACCCCGCACCCCGCGCATCCCCCGCACCCCTGCCCGCCGCATCCACCGCACCCGGTGCCCCCCGCCCCGCCGCCCCGCCGGCCACCCCCGCCCCGCCGGCCACCGCCACCGCCCGGGGCCGCCACCACCCCGGCCCCGGCCGCCACCCCGGCCCCGGCCCTCCTCCCGCACGCACACGCACCGGGCCGCCCCCGACGGCGCGCACAGTTGGGAGCCACACCGTGGTGAAGCAGGAACGGGCGGCACGCACCCGCCACGCCCTGGTGAAGGCCGCCGCCGTGGAATTCGACCGCGCCGGCTACGAAGGCACCAGCCTCGCCCGCATCAGCGAGACGGCCGGCATCTCCATGGGCGCCCTGACCTTCCACTTCCGCACCAAGGGCGAACTCGCCGTCGCCGTCCAGAGCCTGGGCCGCTCAGCCACCCAGGACGTCGTCAAACGCGTGGCCGCCCACCCCGCACCCGCCCTGCAGAGCGTCATAGCGCTGACCCTCGAACTCGCCCGCCTCCTGGAGAAGGAGGCAAGCGTACGGGCCGCCGCCCGCCTCACCCGGGAACTGCCCGCCACCGCCGCGGCCACCGCCTGGTACCCGGCCTGGACACAGACCGTCGACGAACTGCTCGAACAGGCCCGGGACGGCGAACTGCGCCCCGGCACCGACCCGCGGACCGTCGCCGCCCTCGTCGCCCACCTCGTCGCCGGCGCCGAGACGCACATCCGCTGCCGGGTCCCCCACACCGGACAGCAGAGCGCCGACGCCCAGCTCGCCCAGGTCTGGCGCCTGGTCCTGCGCGGAGTGTCCGCCACCGCCACCTGAGCACACCTTGCGCAAGTCCCCGTTGTGCCCGCACCCGCCGGGCCCGAGGGTGAGGACTCACCCTTCCGGCGGACCTGCGAGGAGCTGAGAATCCCGTGGCGGACACACCCGCGGCCACCAGGGCGGTCAAGGAACCGCCCCCGGCCCGCCCCCCGGCCCGGACCCCCACCACCCGGACCCGGACACCCGGCACCCCCACCGGCACCCCCGGCACCCCCACCGCCCCCGCCGCCCCCACCGCCCCCACCGCCCCCGGCGTCCCCGCCCGGACACCCGCCGCCCCGGGCAGCGTCCGCAGCCGCATGCTGCTGCCCGTGGTCCTGGGCGGCGCCTTCATGACCGTCATGGACTCCTTCATCCTCAACGTCGCCGCCCCCACCATCCGCACCTCCCTGCACACCGGCCTCACCCAGAGCGAACTCGTCATCTCCGGATACGTCCTGGCCTACGGCCTGCTCCTCATCACCACCGGACGCCTCGGCGACCTCCACGGCCACCGCAGGGCCTTCCTCGCCGGCCTGGCCCTGTTCACCGCCGCGTCACTGGCCTGCGGCCTCGCCACCTCCGCCACCGCCCTCATCGCCCTGCGCCTCCTGCAGGCCCTCGGCGCAGCGATCCTCTACCCCCAGGTCCTCGCCCTCCTCCAGACCTCCTTCACCGGCCGCCACCGGGCCCGCGCCTTCGCCGCCTTCGGCGCCACCATCGGCGCGGCCTCCGTCACCGGCCAGCTCCTGGGCGGCGTCCTCCTCGCCGCCGACCCCTTCGGCCTCTCCTGGCGCACGGCCTTCCTCGTCAACGTCCCCGCCGGCGCCCTCCTCCTCACCGCGGCCGCGTTCACCATCCCCCGCACCCCGCAACGCCGCCCCGCCCGGCTCGACCTCACCGGCGTCCTCCTGCTCACCGGCGCCCTCCTGCTCCTCACCCTCCCCCTCGTCCACGCCACCGGCCCCGCCCGGCCCCCCTGGACCTGGACCCTGCCCCTCCTGTCACTGCCCGCCTTCGCCGCCTTCCACCGCCACGAACGCGCCCTGCACGCCCGCGGCGGCACCCCCCTCGTCCCCCCCGCCCTCCTGCGCAGCCCCGCCTTCCGCCGCGGCGGCGCCACCGCCCTGGCGTTCTTCGCCGGCAACGCCGGCCTCTTCTTCGCCCTCGCCCTGCTCCTGCAGAACGGCCTCGGATACTCACCCCTCCAAGCCGGCCTCACCTTCACCCCCCTGGCCTGCGCCTTCGTCGCCGCGTCCCTGCTCGCACCCCGCCTGAAACCCCCCTACCAGGCCCACGTCCTCGTCATCGGATACACCGTCAACGCCGCCGGGACCCTCCTGCTGCTCGCCGCCACCCTCCTGCCCGCCACCGCCGGCGACCGGTGGACGCTGATGGCGGCCCTGGCCGTCATCGGATTCGGCGAAGGCCTCGGCGTCAGCCCCCTGTTCGCCGCGGTCCTGCGCGACGCCCCCGCCCACGACAGCGCGGCCGCCTCCGGAGCGATGGAGACCGCCGCCCAGATCGGCATGTCACTCGGCATCACCGTCACCGCACTCGTGTTCTCCCGCACCCTCGGCACCCGCACCGGCGCCGGCGCCCACCAGGACGCCTTCACCGCCGCCCTGGCCGCCGTCACCCTCCTCGCCCTCCTCGCCCTGGCCCTCGCCCCCCGCCCCGCCAACGGCACCGGCACCGGCGACACCGCCCCCCGCCCCGGCACCGGTACGGCCCCGCGTGCCGGGCGGTCCCGGTGACGCCCGCCCGCGCCGCCCACGGCGCACCCGCCCGGCTGCCGTCCCTGACCGCCCTGCGCTTCGTCGCCGCCCTGCTCGTGTTCTGCTTCCACGCCACCTACGAGAACGCCTTCCGCGACCCCGACGCGGGCGCCCGCTTCTCCCAGCTGTTCAGCAAGGCCGGCTGGGTCGGCGTCTCCTTCTTCTTCGTCCTCAGCGGCTTCCTGCTCACCTGGTCCGCCCGCCCCCACGACAGCGCCCGCCGCTTCTGGCGCCGGCGCTTCTTCAAGATCTACCCCAGCCACCTGCTGACCGCCCTCGCCGCCCTCGCCCTGATGGCCCGCGCCGGCCAGCCCCGCCCCGGCGTCCTGCGCAACCTCCTCCTCGTCCAGACCTGGACCCCGGACGTCGACGTCATCCTCAGCGTCAACCCCGTCAGCTGGTCCCTCGCCTGCGAAGCACTGTTCTACCTCGCCTTCCCCGCCCTGCTGCCCGCCGTCCGCCGGATCCGCCCCCCGCACCTGTGGCCCTGGGCCGGCGCCCTCACCGCGGCCGTCCTGTGCGTCCCGCTGCTGGCCCGCGCCCTGCTGCCCGCCGCACCCCACATGACCTGGCTGGCGGTCTCCGAACAGCACTACTGGTTCGTCTTCGCCTTCCCGCCGGTACGCGCCCTGGAATTCCTCCTCGGCATGGTGATGGCACGGATCGTCAGCACCGGCCGCTGGAGGGCCCCCGGCACCCCCACCGCCGCCCTCGCCCTCGCCGGCGCCTACGCACTCGCCCTGCGGGCCCCCTTCGACTACGGCCTGGCCGCCGTCACCCTCGTCCCCGTCACCTGGCTGATCACCGCCGCCGCAGCAGCCGACACCCGCACAACCCCCACCCCCGGCACCACCACCCCCGGCACCCGCAGAGCCGGCACCCGCGCCTCCCCGCTGCGCGCACCGGTGATGCTGCGCCTGGGCGAACTCTCCTTCGCCTTCTACCTCACCCACCGCCTCGTCCAGGTCTACGGCCACCGCGCCCTCGGCGCGGGCCGCACCTGGAGCACCCCCGCCGCGGCCGCACTGCTCGCGGCGAGCGCGCTCCTCACCCTGCTGCTGGCCTGGCTCCTGCACACGGCCGTCGAACGCCCCGTCATGCGGCGCTTCGCCGCCCCCCGCAACGCCGCCCCCGCACCCGGCGCACCCGGCGCCCGCCCCGCCCCGGGACCACAACCCGCACCCGCACCGCCGCCCGCACCCGTACCCGTACCGCCGTCCGTACCCGTACCGCCGCCCGTACCCGCACCGGCACGGGCACCGGTGCCCGCGAACGGAGACCCGACCCACGGAGACACCCGGTGACCGTCGACATCGACATCTGGTTCGACTACATCTGCCCCTACAGCCTGATCACCCGCCAGGTCCTCGCCCGCGCCGTCACCGGCGCGGGCACCGACACCAGGACCACCCTGCACCCCTTCGAGGTCAACCCCCACTGCGTCGAGGAAGCGGGGGAGTACCCCCGGGGAGTCTGGGAGAACTCCGTGCGCCCGCTCGCCCGCCGCCACGGCGTACCACTGCCCGGACCGCCCGGCACCCCGCTGCGCCGCGCGCGGATGGCGTTCACCGGCTACCAGTACGCCCTCGAACAGGGCGCCGAACCGGCCTACAGCGACCTCGTCTTCCACGCCTACTTCCACGACTGGCAGGACATCTCCGACCCCGTCGTCCTCACCGCCCTGGCCCGCCGGGCGGGCCTGGACCCCCTGGCCTACCGCTCGGCCATCCTGTCCGCGCGCTACGCGCGCCTGCACCGACAGGCGGAGGCCGCCGCCCGCGCGAGCGCGGCCGTCACCATGGTGCCCGTCGTGGTCATCGGGTCCTGGCGGATCGACGGCGTGCCCTCCCGCGCGCAGCTCGACGCCGCGATCGGCCGCGCCGCCGAGGCCGGCACCGGCTGACCGCACCCCCGCCCCGCCGCACCCCCGCCCCGCCGCAACCGCACCCCGTCGCAACCGCCCCCCGCGTCCCCGTACCCCTCGCAGCCCCGCCGCGCTCTGCCGTGGCGGGGCTGCGGCCGGCCGGAGCGCTGCCGTGGCGGGGTGCGGGGGTACGGCGACGCGCGGGTGCCCCTCCCGTGGCCGGCCGGGCCGGGGGAGGGGCACCCGCGCGTCGCCACCGGGGCAGGCGAGGAGTGGTCAGGCGACCGGCTGGCCCACCGCCTCGCACCATTCGTCGAGGAGCGCGTCCGCGGAGGCGGGGTCCGGGCCTTCCGCCCACAGGCGGGTGACGGCCGAGACGGAGTCGGGCAGGACCAGTGCCCACCGTCCGTCGTCCTCCAGGACGCGCACCCCGTCGGTGGTGTCGATGGCGCGTCCGCTGGCCGCCTCCACCACCGACCGCATGACCTGGCCCTTGTCCTGCCAGGCCGTGGGCAGGTCCCGGCTGCGGACGTGGGCCCGCGGCAGTGACGACACGAGTTCGCTCAGCGGCGCGCCGCTGCGGGCGAGCAGTCCGGCGAGGCGTACGAACGCGGCGATGGCGTCGGCGTGCAGCGAGAACTCCGGCAGTACGAAAGCGCCTTCGCCGTCCGCGGCCAGCACGACCGCTTCCTGTGCGGCGCAGCGGGCCAGTTCCCCGGGGGCGGTGGCGGTCCGGCGGATCCGTCCTCCGTGCGCGGCGGCCGCGGACTCCGCGACCCGGCTGGCGGTGACCGGCAGTGCGACGGTGCCACCGCCGAGCTCGGCGGTGACCAGCCGCACCATCAGCAGCAGCGCGACGTCGTCCCCGACCTCCTGGCCGTGCTCGTCGACGATCGAGAGGCGCTCGCCCGTGGGGTCGAAGCGGACGCCGAACGCCGCGCGGGACGCGGCGACCAGATGGCCCAGGGTGCGCATCTGGGCGCGCCGCGATGCTGCCGTCTGCGTGCCCGCGGACGGCAGCAGGCCGCTGTTGACGGTCAGCGCCTCGACGCCGATGCGCCCCAGGACCGGCGGCAGGACGAGTGCGGCGCTCCCGCACGCGGCGTCCACGACCACCTTGAGCCGCCGTTCGGCGATCCCCGACACGTCGATGCGTTCGGCGAGTTCCTGCGCGTACTCCTCCAGCGACGCGGGCGAGGTGTTCAGGCAGCCCATCTCGCCGGCCAGTACCCGCCGGTACTCCCGGCGTCCGAAGACGCGGTCGAGGGCGCGCTGCGCGCCCTGCGGCAGGTCGGTGCCGTCGGCGCCGAGGAACACGATGTCGACGCTCTCCGGTGTGCCCGGTGTCGTGGTCACCATGATCGCGCCGTCGGAGCCGGCCGCGCTCTCGCGGCGGGCGACGGGCAGCGGGACGTGTCCCAGGTCGCGTACCCCGACGCCGGCGGCGCGCAGCGCGGAGACCATCGCGGGGGCGAGGACCTGCGCGGGTGTGCCGTGGTCGCGGGCGACGGTCACGTGGGCGCCGAGGGCCAGGGTCGTGGCGTACGCGCCGGCCAGGCGGACGGCGAGTTCCGTGGTGATCTCGGTGCCCAGCACGCCGCGCACGCCGCGGGAGCCGAACACGGACTTCGTGCGGCGGGAGTCCCAGATCAGGCACTCGCTGACGACCGTGCCCGTCTCGACGGTCTTGCCGGGGTAGACGAGGACGTCGCCCGCGACGCAGGAGTCCTCCTCCAGTACGCAGCCGGACCCGAGGACGGCGCCCTCCTCGACGCGGGTGCCGCTGTGCAGGACGGCGCCGCGTCCCACGACCGCGCCGCGCAGGGCGCTGCGCGGGCCGACGTAGGCGTGCGGGTGCACCACGGTGCGCTGCAGGACGGCGCCCTGCTCGATGACGGCGTGGCTGCCGACCACGGTGTGCTGGCCCAGCCGGGCCCCGGCGCCGACCTGGGCGTGGGCGCCGATGTAGAGCGGCCCCTCCAGGACGGCCGCCGGGTCGACCTGGGCGGTGGCGGCGACCCGCACGCCGGGGGAGACCTCGAAGCCGGGCAGGTCCACCTGCACGCGTCCCTCCAGCACGTCGGCCTGGGCCTTCATGTAGCTGCTGTGGGTGCCGACGTCCTCCCAGTAGCCCTCGGCCACGTACCCGTACACCGGGTGGCCCTGCGCCAGCAGCCGGGGGAACACGTCGCCGGACCAGTCGACGTTCTCCCCGGCGGCGACGTGGTCCAGGACCTGCGGCTCCATCACGTAGATGCCCGTGTTGACGGTGTCGGAGAACACCTGCCCCCAGGTGGGCTTCTCCAGGAAGCGCTCCACTCTGCCCTCGTCGTCGGTGATGGTGATGCCGAACTCCAGCGGGTCGGGCACCCGGGTGAGGCACACGGTGACCAGGGCGCCCTTCTCCCGGTGGAACCGGATCAGGTCGCCGAGGTCGATGTCGGTCAGCGCGTCGCCCGATATGACGACGAACGGGGCGCCGGCCAGCTGCTCCTGGGCGTTCTTCACGCTGCCGGCGGTGCCCAGCGGGCTGTCCTCCCGCGCGTAGGTCAGTGACATCCCGAGCGCGGAGCCGTCCCCGAACTGCTCCTGGACCAGCGAGGCCAGGAACTGGACGGTCACCACCGTCTCGCGCAGGCCGTGCTTCCTCAGCAGGCGCAGCACGTGCTCCATGATGGGACGGTCGGCGACGGGAAGCAGCGGCTTGGGCAGGTCGGAGGTCATCGGCCGCAGCCGTGTCCCCTCACCGCCCGCCATCACAACAGCCTTCATTACTGGAGTTCTCCCTCGGGTCGTTGCGCTCAGGACGGTCAGGACGGTCAGGACGGTCGTTGCAGCCGGGCAGGCGGGGTCGGGCGGGGTCGGGCGGGTGCGCGGGTCAGGCGGCGGAGGAGCCGGCGAGGTCGGCGGTGTCGTCGGCGGGGGTCACGGTGGCGTCGAAGCCGCCGGCGGCCAGGGCCCGGCGCACGGCCGGGCCCGCGCCGTGGACGGTGATCTCCGCGCCCCGGGGGAGGAGCTGCTGGGTGTGGGCGAGGCAGCGCACGCCGCCGGCGGAGATCGACCGCAGGCCGTGCACGCGCAGCACGAGGCGGTTCAGCGGGCGTTGCAGGGCCTGCTCGACGAGGCTGCGCAGGGCGGGCACCCGCCGTTCGGGGAGTTCCCCGGTGAGGTGGATCGTCGCGGTGGAGCCGGTGATGCCGTAGTAGGCCTCAAAGGTCACGTTCGTCACCTGTTTCTGCGTGGTGCGCCACGAGGACCGTGACGCTGTGGCCGGCCAGTGCCAGCGGGCCGGCGACGGCGGGGCCGGGGGGTGCGCCGGGGGGACGGATGTCCTGGCCGGGGGGTGCGGAGGTGTCGGCGGACAGGTGCCAGCGGGTGCCGGCGGGGGGCGGGGGGAGGTGGACGGCGCGGGTGGCGGCGCGGTTGTTGGCGGCGAGGAACACGGTGTCGGTGGTGCCTGTCGTGTCGTCCTGGTGGTGTGCCAGCAGGGCGAGCAGGCCTTCGCTGCCGGGGTCCTCGCTCTGCCAGGGCAGTTCGCCGTGCCGGCTCAGTGCGGGGTACTGCCAGCCGTCGGGTGTGTCGCCGGGTGCGCGGGCGGGGCGGCGCAGGACGGGGTGGGCGGCGCGCAGGGCGAGGCAGGCGCGGACGAAGGCGAGCAGGTGGGCGTTGGTGTCGGCCAGTGTCCAGTCGAGCCAGCCGAGTGCGTTGTCCTGGCTGTAGGCGTTGTTGTTGCCCAGCTGGGTGCGGCCGAACTCGTCGCCGGCGGTGAGCATCGGCACGCCGGGTGCGGTGAGCAGGAGCAGCAGGGCGTTGCGGGTCTGCCGGGAGCGCAGCCGCAGGACGCCGGGGTCGTCGCTGGGGCCTTCGCAGCCGGCGTTCCAGCTGGCGTTGTCGCGGGGGCCGTCCTGGCCCTTTTCGCCGTTCGCCTCGTTGCGGGGGTGGTCGTAGGAGGTCCAGTCGGCGAGGGTGAATCCGTCGTGGCTGGTCAGGAGGTTGACGGAGGCGCGGTTGCCGCGTTGGCCGTAGAGGTCGGGGGAGCCGGCCATCCGGTGGGCGAGTTCGCCGGTGCCGGTGCCGGCGCTGGTGAGGAAGCGCCGCACGGCGTACTGGAAGCGGCTGTTCCATTCCATCCACCGTCCGTGGGCGGGGAAGCGGCCGACCAGGTCGAGTCCGTCGGCGTCGAAGGGTTCGGCGATGAGTTTGCAGTGCGCGAGGACGGGGTCGTGGGAGATGGCCTCCAGCAGCGGCGGGTTGTCCAGGGGGCGGCCGTCCTGGCCGCGGGTGAGGATGGGGGCCATGTCGAAGCGGAAGCCGTCGATGCGGAACTCGCTCGCCCAGTGGCGCAGGCAGTCGAGCAGCAGGGTGCGGGTCACGGGGTGGTTGGCGTTGACGGTGTTGCCCGTCCGGGTGAGGTTCAGGTAGGAGCCGTCGTCGCCGTGCAGGTAGTACGCCGCGTCGTGGAGGGCGCGCAGGGACAGGGTGGGGCCGCGGTGGTCGCCCTCGGCGGTGTGGTTGAGGACGACGTCGAGGATCACCTCGATGCCGGCGCGGTGCAGTTCCCGGACGAGTTCCTTCAGTTCGCGGACGGGGCCGTTTCCCCAGGGGTCAGCGGCGTAGGCGGCCTTGGGGGCGAAGAACGCGACCGGGTTGTAGCCCCAGTAGTCGGGCAGCGGCGCTCCGGTGGCGGGGTCGGTGAAGGGGTTGTCGGTCTCGTCGAACTCGAGGACGGGCATGAGTTCGACGCAGTTGACGCCCAGGGCGCGCAGGTAGGGGATCTTCTCGCGCAGGCCGGCGAAGGTGCCGGGGCTGGTCACGGCGGCGGAGGGGTGGCGGGTGAAGCCGCGTACGTGCAGCTCGTAGACGACCAGGTCCTGCGGGGCGATGCGGGGGTGCGGCACGTCCTGCCAGTCGAAGGGCTCGTGGACGATCTTCGAGCGGTAGGCGGGCCGCTGTCCCCAGTGCTCGCCTCCTGCCAGGGCTTTGGCGTAGGGGTCCAGGAGGAGCGGTCCGGGCGGGGCGCCGGGGGCGTCCTGGGTGCGGAAGGCGTAGTGGACGGCGTGCGGGTCGAGGCCGGGGACGGTCATGGTGAAGACGTCGCCGGTGCGGTACTCCTCGGGGAAGCGGATCTCGCGCAGGACCTCGCCGTGTGCGGCGTCCAGCAGGACCAGCCACATGGCGTGCGCCGTCGGCGAGCTGACCGTGAACGTGATGCCGGCGGCGGTGGGGGCCGCTCCCGGGCGCAGCGGGTCGCCGGGCAGGACGGGCAGGACGGCCGGGGCGGGTGGTGCGGGCAGGGCGGCCGGGGCGGGTGGGAGGGGTGCGGTGCGGGGGCGGGGCGGCGCGGTGGGTGTCTGCGGGGCGTTCATGTGCGCTCCGCGGGGCGCAGGCGTACCCGTACCGTCATCGCCCCGTCGCGTGCGGGCAGGCGTACCGTCATGGCCTCGGCGTCGAAGTCGGTCCACGGGGCGCCGTCGATGAGGACGTGCTGCAGTTCGACGCGGCCGGGCGGCAGCAGGTCGGGGGCCACCCGCAGCAGGGCGCCGGGGTAGTCGGCGTCGCCGCGGGGGCGGAACCACAGGTCCAGGCTCTCGCCGCGTACCAGCAGCCGGGTGTAGACCTCGGCGAGGTAGCACAGTTCGGCTTTGTGGTACATCGCCATCGCGTGGTTGCCCTTGAGGCGTTCGTCGCCCATGAGGAAGGGCATGCCGTCGGCGAGGACGGTGAAGTGGACGCCGCCCTCGTCGTGGTCGAGGAAGAAGGCGTTGTAGAACGCGGCGGCCTCGTGGGCGTGCGGCAGGTAGCCGTCCTCGCGGGTGTGGCCGGCGAGGACCAGGTAGGCCAGGATGGCCTGTTCCTGCTGCCACCAGGTCTTGCGGTTGTGCCAGACGAAGGCGTGGCGGCCGTTGTCGGCCTCGCGCTGCAGCAGGTCGTACCAGCCTCCGCGCTGGCCGTCGCGGCCGACCGCGGGCATGGTGCGGGCGAGTTGTTCGGCGAGGCGGCGGTACTCGCGTTTGGGCAGGGCGGCGTTCGTCCGCATCAGGTTCCAGGCGATCTTCAGGTTGTGGCCGACCACCGCGCGGTTCTGCTGCCAGCCCCAGGTGTGGTCGGGGGTCCAGTCGCCGTGGAAGCGTTCGTTGACGAACGGGCTGGGGTCGGGGCCGCGGTCGGGCAGGTGGGTGGCGATCATGTCGCTGGTGTGTTCCAGCATCCGCCGGTAGCGGTCCTCGCCGGTGGCGAGGTAGAGGTTGATCAGGTAGGCGGGGGCGTGGTCGCCGACCGAGTTCCAGTTCTTGCGGGAGCGGTTGGGGCCGAGCCCGTCGTGGTGCGGGCTGAGGGTGACCGGGTCGATGTGGGAGTAGTACCCGCCCAGGCGGGGGTCGTGGAAGAACTTCTCGAAGAGCCGGACCGTTCCCTCGATGTCCGCCTTGATGACGGGGCTGCCGGTGACCCGGTAGGTCTGGGTGAGGCCCACGAGGGCGTAGATCTGCTCGTAGGCGGGGATCGCGCGGTAGTCGTCGCCGAACTCGGAGGCGAACAGCTTGCGTTCCCTGCCGCCCTCGACGTCGACGCCGTGGTACCAGTAGACGGTGTCCTCGGCCTCGTCGTGGAAGCGCAGGTGGTCGTGGAGGTACTGCGAGCCGCGTTCCGCGACGTCCAGGTAGTCCTCGTTGCCGGTGAGCATGTAGGCGGTGGCCATCCCGTAGACCAGGCGGGAGATGGTGTCGCTCTCCTGGACGTGGTGCGTGGTGCGGTGCCCGCAGCCGCGGACCTGGGTGCGGTAGTCGGCGAAGTCGGCGGGGCCGTCGCCGAACTGGGAGCGGCGGTAGAACTTCGCCAGCTGGTCCAGCTGGCGTGTCCACCACCCGGGCTCCTGGTAGGGGTGCGGGGCGGCGGCGTCCCCCGCGAACACCAGCCGGTCCGCCTGGAAGAACAGTCCCGGGCCGTCCGGGTAGACGGGCCCGTAGGTGAAGACCAGTGCCCCCGGTGACAGGTGCTCTGCGATCCGGTCGGACACGTCGTGGTAGGGCTCGCCGAGGTTGCGCAGCCGCTGCGCGGTGGTGGTGTCGGTGAGGTGGACGGTGACGTCGCGCCCGTCCGGGGTGCGTACGGTGAAGCGGCTGCCCCGGTGCCCGGTGACGTAGCCGGCCGTCAGGTCGGAGAACGAGAAGGGGACGCCGGTGCTCATGCGGCGTTCCGTGCCGGGACGGCGAGCCGTTCGATGACGGTGCGGGCCAGCAGGTGGCAGTGGTCGACGGTGCGGGAGGTCACCAGGTCGCGGTCCACCACGAGGTCCTGGTTGAGGTACACGCCGCCCATGTTGCGCACGTCGGCGGCGAGGTTGTTGTGGCAGGTGACGGGCCGTTCCCGGATCAGTTCGGGTGCGGCGGCCAGCAGTTGCAGCCCGTGGCAGGAGAACGCCTTGACCAGGCTGGGGATGCGGAAGGCGCGGCGCAGGAGTTCCAGCGCGGGGGGTGTCTGTTCCACGTCCTCGCTGAAGCGCAGCCGGTCCGCGACGTTCCCGGAGGGGACGATCAGCGCGGAGTACTGCAGCAGTTCGTGGTAGTCCAGGCTCTCCAGGTCCCCGTCGACGTCGAGCGGGGCGTGGTGCTCGCGGCCGGTGAAGGTGAGGGAGGGCTGTCCCCACAGCCGGGTGAGCAGGCGGACCTCGGCGCCCTCCTCGGCGAAGCGCCGCCGGTAGTAGGCGATCTCGTCCTCGACGAAGTCGCTCTCCATCAGGACGCCTATGCGTTTGCCGGCCAGCCGGCCGGTCGGCAGGGGTTTCACGGTTCCCACGGGGGACTCTCCCGGATTGCGTCGTTGCCGGACAGGGGCGGGCAGGGGGCGGGCAGGGAACGGGGGCACGGCCGTGGCGCGGGCGGGCGCCACGGCCGTGCCGGGTGCCGTCCCCGGTGGGGGAACGGGGACGGCGGCTCTCAGAGCCCGGCCGAGCCGGGCATCGCCGACAGGGAGTCGACGGTGTAGGTGCGGATCCGGGGGGTGCCGTCCTCCAGGACGACGCTCCAGCTCTGGCGGGCGTCGAAGCCCAGCCAGGAGCTGGTGGCGGCGGGCGGGTTCCACGTCCTGGTCTGCCAGTTGACGAGGACCCGCACCTCGGCGGCGCCGGCGCGGATCTCGCCGACGTCCACGGTGAGCACGGTGTGCGCCTCGTCGAAGAACCGGTGCGTCACCGCGTCGTACCAGGAGCGGAAGCCCTCGCGCCCGCGCGTGGTCCCCTCGGGGAAGTGCATGACCAGGCCGTCGCCGACCAGGTGGGCGAGGACGTCCTCGACGGGGTCGTGGCGGTCCAGTGCGCGGTACCAGTCCTCCACGAGCCGGCGTACGGCGGCCTCGCTGAGCTGCTGCTGCTGAACCTGGGGCGTGGGCATGGCGCGGTGCTCCTTCGGCGGAGAGGGCGGGGGTGCGGCGGCCGGCCGGGGCGGCGCGTCATTCGGTCACGAGGTCCACCAGGTAGGGCCCGTCGTGGGTGAGCATCGCGTGGACGGCCGGCCCGACCTGTTCCGGCTTGTCGACCCGCTGCCCGGCGACGCCGAGCGAGCGGGCCAGGTCCGCGAAGCGGATCTCGGGGCGGGACAGGTCGAAGGCGTCCGGGTAGGCGTGCGGGGCGATGCCCTGCTCCTGCCAGTACCGTTCGATGTTCAGGTCCAGCAGCCGGTAGCGGCGGTTGTTGCAGATGACGAACCCGGCGGCGACGCCGTAGCGGGCCGCGGTCCACAGGGCCTGGACGGTGTACATGCTGGCGCCGTCCCCGGTGAACCCGACCACCTGGAGGTCGGGGCGGGCCAGTTTGACGCCGATCGCTCCGGGGATGCCGACGCCCAGTGATCCGCCGCGGGTCTGGAAGTAGGTGCCGGGCACCCGCGGCGGCAGGTGGCGGGTCAGCGCGGGGGAGGCGGTGAGCGCCTCGTCGAAGACGGCGAGGTTCGCCGGGGCCTGCGCCGCCAGCTCCCGGGCGAACGCCTCCATCAGGCCCTGCGGGCCGTCCTGGCCCCGCGGTGCGTGCGGTGGCTGCGGGGTGTGCGGGCCGGCGGGCCGGGGCGGGGGCGCGGGGGCGCCGCGGGCCGCCAGTTCGGCGCTCAGTGCGCCGAGGGCGAGCGCGGGGTCGCCGGCCAGGCCGAGGTCGACGGGGAAGTTCTTCGCGATCTCGTACGCGTCGGCGTCGATGTGCACGATCCGGGCGCCCGGCGCGAAGGGGTTCGCCAGGCTGGGGAAGACCTCGGGGAACACGTAGGTGCCCGCGATCAGGACGGTGTCGGCGCCGCCCACCACCCGGGCGCTGTCGGCGCCGGACATGTGGCCGAGGTTGCCGGCGAACAGCGGGTGCGTGGTGTCGAAGTTGACCTCGGAGGAGTTCACGCCCCACACCGGCGCGCCCAGCTGCTCGGCGACCGCGGTCAGCTGCCGCTGGGCGCCGCTCGCCGCGACCCCGTCGCCCATCAGGACCAGGGGGGCGGTGCCCGACGTCAGCAGGCGGGCGGCCTCGGCCACGGCGGCGGGCTCCGGGACGGCGCGCAGGGAGGGCACGCAGGCGGCGACGGCGCTCTCGGTGGTGTCCTGGTCGAGGACGTCGGCGGGCAGGACCACCAGGACCGGTCCGCGCGGCGGCGTCATCGCGATCTTCACCGCGCGGCGCAGCACCCGCAGGACGGAGGAGGGGTCGAGGACGCGGGTGGCGTACTTGGTGACCGGTGCGGCCATCGCCACCAGGTCCGCCGCCATCTGGGCGTCCATCGCGTCGTAGCGCACGCCGGCCTCCCCGGCGAGGGCGACCAGCGGCGAGCCGCCGCGTTTGGCCTGGTAGAGCATGCCGGCCGCGTTGCCGAGCCCGACGCCGCTGTGCAGCTGGACCACCGAGGGGCGCTGCGAGGCGCGGGCGTAGCCGTCGGCCATGGCCACCGCGACGCTCTCGTGCAGGGCCAGGACGTAGCGGGTGGCGCCGGCGTCGGCGAGGTCGAGGAAGCCCTGCTCGACGGTCCCGGGGTTGCCGAACATGTGGGTGATGCCGTCGGCGGCGAACTGTTCGAACAGGGCGGCCTTGCCTGGCCTGGCGGGCATGGTGGCTCCTTGGGGTCGCGGACCGGAGGCTCTGCTGGCCGTGGCGGCTACCAGCCGAAGCGGCGCAGGCCGTTCTCCAGCACCTCGGCGAGGAGTTCGCCGGCGAGGACGGAGTCGGGGGTGGAGCGGGCGGTCACGAAGGGGAAGTCGACGACGACCGAGGTCTCCTTGCCGACGTTGCCGTGGAAGGCGCCGTCGGGGCCGGTGGCGTCGCGCAGGATGTACTCCAGCGGGTACGGCGGGGGGCCCATGTTGAACTCGACGCCGACGAACCCGGTGCCGTCCTTGTAGTCGTACTCCTTGGGATGGCCGGTGACGTGCTTGCCCCGCAGCAGGCTGGCGCGGGACTCCGCGTCGCGGGCGAAGGCGAGGGCTGCGACGCCGTAGCACTCGGCGAGGATGGGCTTGCCGGCCGCGACGAACGCCAGGATCAGCTCGTGCAGCCGCTCGTTGTTGGCCAGGTCGACGATCGGGCCGCTGCCGCCCACCACGACCATCGCGTCGAAGCTGGCGAGCAGCTCGGCGGTGGCCGCGCCGAGCCGGCGGTTGTACTCCTCCAGGTCGCGCAGGTGGTTGAGCGCGCTGTAGTAGGGGCGCTCCGGGAGCATCTCGGCGAGGCTGAGCGGGTTGTCGAGCCGGCTGGAGTCGTCCATGGTGCGGGCCCGGCGGGCCATGTCGCGGGTGGTGACCGCCCGGCCCAGCGGCGGGTCGATGTACTCGGAGTCGAGGCTGGGGGGCAGCGCCTGGGGGCGCTTGCCGTTCGGGGTGATGAACGCCGTCCGGTAGCCGCGCGCATCGAACACCTCGAGCGGGCCGACGAGTTCCTCCCCCCAGTACCCGAATTCGGACAGCACCACCAGGACGCGTTTGGACACGGATGTCTCCCCTGTGACGAAGGATGAGGTCTGTCCCGCCGGTGCGGCCACCGGCAGCGGGCCGGGGCCGGGGGCCGGGGACGTCACCGAGTCAAACCGCTGCCCCGGGAGCGGGCAATGACCGCGGGCACGATCGCGGCGACTCTCCCAAGTTGCCCCAGTCGCCGCGAAAGCCCCGCCCCGCAGCCGCTCCTGACGCTCGCTCTGGTGTTCTGGGACGCCCGCAGTGCGCAGCGCTGCACCGCCGCCCGCAGCCGAGGAGCGCCCCTTCATGGCACCCGCAGCCGCCCCACCGGAGCGATTGCCGTCACTGACCGGAACGCGGTTTCTCGCCGCCCTCCTCGTGCTCGCCTTCCACGCCTCCTCCGAGGGGCTGTTCGCCGACGAGGGGACCGCCGGGACCCTGGCCGCCCTCCTCGGGAAGGCCGGCTGGGCGGGCGTCTCGTTCTTCTTCGTGCTCAGCGGCTTCGTGCTGGCCTGGTCGGCGGGCCCGGGCGGCGCCGGGCCCGGTTTCCGCCGCCGCAGGATCGCCAGGATCTACCCGGCCCATCTCGTCACCGCCCTGGCGGCGACGGCCCTGCTCGTGGCGGGCGGCGCCGGCCTGGCGTGGGCCGAGGTGGTGCCCAACCTGCTGCTGGTGCAGTCCTGGTTCCCGCAGCCGGAGATCTTCGTCAGCGGGAACCCGGTGAGCTGGTCGCTCTCCTGCGAGCTGCTGTTCTACCTGTCCTTCCCGCCGCTGTGGCGCGCACTGTCGCGCATCGGGGCCGGCCGCCTGTGGTGGTGGGCGGGGGCGCTGGCCGCGGCCGTCCTCTGCGTGCCGGCGCTGGCGGCGCACCTGGTGCCCGGCGGCCCGGTGCTGACGATGCCGGACGGCACCGTCGGCCTCCACCAGTACTGGTTCGTCTACGTGCTGCCGCCGGTGCGCGCACCGGAGTTCGTCCTGGGGGCCGTGATGGCCCGGATCGTGCGCGAGGGGAAGTGGATCGGCCTGCGGCCGCTGCCGGCCGCCGCCCTCGCCGGCGCCGGGTACGCGGCGGCGGCCCGGGTGCCCTACCTCTACGGCCTGGCGGCCGCCACCGTCGTGCCGGCCGCCCTGCTGGTCGCGGCCCTCGCCCACGCCGACCGCACCGGGCGCCGCACGTGGCTCGCCGCCCGCCCGGTGGTGCGGCTCGGCGAACTGTCCTTCGCGCTGTACCTGGTGCACCGGCTGGTGCTCGGCTACGGCCACCGGGCGCTGGGCGCCGGCCACAGCTGGTCCACGCCGGTGGCCGCCCTCCTCGTGCTCGCGGGGTTCGCCGTCAGCCTCGCCCTGGCGTGGCTGCTGCACACCCTGGTGGAGATCCCCGCCCTGCGGCGCTGGGCCCGCCCGGACACCGCGGCGCCCCCGGGCCCGGCGCCGCACCGCAGCAGAAACGTTCCCTCCGGCCACGGCTCACCGAACTGAACCCCAGCCCCGCCCCGCCCTGCCCAGTCCTGCGTACCCGCCCCGCTCTGCCCCGCCGCACCCGCGCGCCCGCGCCCCGCCGGCGGCACCCCCCGCCGGCCCGCGGCGGCAACCGATCCGCCCGCCCGGCCACGCCGCCGCGCATCTTCACCTGGAGGAACACGTGAGCACGGACCGCACCCCGTCCGCCGTCCCCGACGGGCGCGCCGCCCACACCCGGCCGGAGGCCCTGCCCGGCGACCCCGGCGCGGCCCCCGACTGGTTCAAGACAGCGGTCTTCTACGAGGTACTGGTCCGCTCCTTCCAGGACAGCAACGGCGACGGCGTCGGCGACCTGCGCGGCCTGACCGCCCGGCTGGACTACCTGCAGTGGCTCGGCGTCGACTGCCTCTGGCTGCCGCCCTTCTTCGCCTCCCCGCTGCGCGACGGCGGCTACGACGTCTCCGACTACAAGTCCGTCCTGCCGGAGTTCGGCACCTTCGAGGACTTCACCGGCCTGGTCGGCGCCGCCCACCGGCGCGGCATGCGCGTCATCACCGACATGGTCATGAACCACACCAGCGACCAGCACCCCTGGTTCCAGGCCTCCCGGCAGGACCCCGACGGCCCCTACGGCGACTTCTACATCTGGGCCGACGACGACCGGCAGTACCCCGACGCCCGGATCATCTTCGTCGACACCGAGACGTCCAACTGGAGCTACGACCCCGTCCGCAAGCAGTACTTCTGGCACCGCTTCTTCTCCCACCAGCCGGACCTCAACTACGACAACCCGGCCGTCCGGGAAGCCATGCTGGACGTCCTGCGGTTCTGGCTCGACCTCGGGATCGACGGCTTCCGCCTCGACGCCGTGCCCTACCTCTACACCCGCGAGGGCACCAACTGCGAGAACCTTCCCGAGACCCACGACCTCCTCAAGCAGGTGCGCGCGGTCGTCGACCAGGAGTACCCGGGACGCGTCCTGCTCGCCGAGGCCAACCAGTGGCCCGAGGACGTCGTCGACTACTTCGGCGACTACGAGCGCGGCGGCGACGAGTGCCACATGGCGTTCCACTTCCCGCTGATGCCACGGATCTTCATGGCCGTGCGCAAGGAGTCCAGGTACCCCGTCTCCGAGATCCTCGCCGCCACCCCCAAGATCCCCGCCGGCTGCCAGTGGGCGATCTTCCTGCGCAACCACGACGAACTGACCCTGGAGATGGTCACCGAAGAGGAACGCGACTACATGTACGCCCAGTACGCCCAGGACCCGCGGATGCGCGCCAACGTCGGCATCCGCCGGCGCCTCGCCCCGCTGCTGGGCAACGACCACAACCAGATCGAACTGTTCACCGCCCTGCTGCTGTCCCTGCCCGGCTCCCCGGTCCTCTACTACGGCGACGAGATCGGCATGGGCGACAACATCTGGCTCGGCGACCGCGACGCCGTGCGCACCCCCATGCAGTGGACACCCGACCGCAACGCCGGCTTCTCCGGCGCCGACCCCGGACGGCTCAGCCTGCCACCCGTCATGGACCCCGTCTACGGCTACCAGGCGATCAACGTCGAGAGCCAGCAGGACAGCAGCGCCTCCCTGCTGCACCGCACCCGCCGCCTGCTGGCCGCCCGCCGCCGCCACCCCGCCTTCGGCCTCGGCGAGTTCGAGGAGATCCCCTCCTCCAACCCCGCCGTCCTCGCCTACCTGCGCCGCCACACCCGCGACGACGCCACCACCTCCACCGTGCTGTGCGTCAACAACCTCTCCCGCCACCCCCAGCCCGTCGAGCTGGAACTGCGCGCACACCGCGGCATCGTCCCCGTCGAGGTCACCGGAGGCGCCGCCTTCCCCGCGATCGGCGACCGCCCCTACCAGCTCAGCCTGCCCGGCCACGGCTTCTACTGGTTCTGCGTCTGCCCCGACGGGGACCCCCGGTGAGCGGCCCGCCCCTGCCCTTCGACCGCGACGCCATGGAACGGGCCCTCACCGCCTGGCTGCCCTCACAGCGCTGGTACGCGGGAAAGACCCGCCCCCTCGACCACGTGAGCGTCGTCGCCGCACACCCCTTCGGCGGCCCGCCCGGCCCGAGCCGCGGCCCCGCCCGCGGACTCGTCCTGGTCGCCCGCGCCCACTTCGCCGACGCCGGCGCACCGGAGCACTACCAGGTGCCCATCGGCATCCGCCCCGCCCTGCCCGGCCCCCGCCCCGAAGACCCGCCCCCCATCGCCGTACTCGGCGACACCGTCGTCCACGAAGCCCTCGCCGACCACGCACTCGTCCGCGACCTCCTCGCACTGCTGGCCCAGGACACCACCCGCGCCCCCCTGGCCTTCCGCGCCGAGAGCACCACCCCCGGCCACGAAATCCCCGGCCACCGACCCCCCGCCCGGCCGGCCGCCACCAGCAGACTCCTCACCGCCGAACAGAGCAACACCTCCGTCGTCATCGACGACCGCTACCTGCTCAAATGCTTCCGCCGCCTGCACACCGGCACCAACCCCGAGGTCGAACTGCGCCGCGCCCTGGCCGGCCGCCCCGGCCCGCCCCTCACCCCGCCCCTGCACGCCGTCCTCGACGGGCACCTCGGCGGAGCCCCCGTCACCTACGCCGTCCTGCAGAGCTACCTGCCCGACGCCGTCGACGGATGGACCGCCGCACTGCACCACCTCGAAACCCGGCCCGGACAGTCCTTCGCCCAGCACGCCCACGCCATGGGAACAGCCACCGGCGCCGTCCACACCCGCCTCGCGGCCGCCTTCGGCACCCGCCGCCCCGGCCCCGGCGAAACGGCCGGCCTCACCGGCCGCCTGGTCACCGCACTGGAGGACGCCCTGCGCGCCGTCCCCGAACTGGCCCGCCACGAAACCGCCCTGCGCCACGCCTACGCCCAGGCCGCCGCCCTCACCCCCGCCACCACCCTCCAACGCGTCCACGGCGACCTCCACCTCGGCCAACTCGTCCGCTCCGGCCCCACCTGGCAGCTCATCGACTTCGAAGGAGAACCCGCCACCCCGATGGCCGAGCGCACCTCGCCCCGCCCCCCGCTCAGCGACGTCGCCGGCATGCTCCGCTCCTTCGACTACGCCGCCCACCACGCCGCCTGGCAACCCGGCCCCGCCGACCCCGCCGACCTGCGCCGCTGGGCCCGCGACAGCCAGGACGCCTTCTGCGACGGCTACGCCCTGGCCACCGGCAGCGACCCCCGCCACCACCCCGAACTGCTGCGCGCCCACACCCTCGCCAAAGCCGTGTACGAGAGCGCCTACGAAGCCCGCAACCGACCGCACTGGCTGCACATACCGCTGGAGGACGTCGAGCGGCTCCTCGACCCCGCGGCATGGCCGCCGCACCGGCCCCCCGGAGATGACGCCCCATGGAACTGACCGCCACGAAACCCACCATCGACATATGGTTCGACTACATCTGCCCCTTCTCCGTGATGACCCGCAAAGTCATCGACGACGTGACGGCCCGCACCCCGGCCGACGTCCGCTGGCACCCCTACGAACTCCACGAGAACGGCGTACCGCCCACCGGCAAGACCGACTACCCCGAACACGTCTGGGAGAACTCCGTCCTGCCCATGGCCGAACGGCTCGGCGTCCGCTTCGGCCCCGTCCCCGCCATCGCCCTGCCCCGCACTGCCCTCGCCATGCACGGACACCGCTACGCCCAGGAGCACGGCCTCGCACCGGCCTGGGACACCCGCGTCTTCGACGCGCACTTCCACGGCGCCCGCGACATCTCCGACCCCGCCGAACTCACCGCCACAGCAGGCGACCTCGGCCTGGACACCGAGGAGTTCCGCGCCCGCATCCTCTCCCCGCAGGCCGCCCTCGAACACCACCACTCCCAGCAGCACACCCGCCGCGCCCTGCGCATCCACACCGTCCCCACCGTCGCCATCGGATCATGGCGCACCGAGGGCGTCCCGCAGGCCGCGCGGCTGCTCGACGTCATCGCCGCACTGAGCACCCGCCGCCCCACCCGGGCCCGGCCCCCCGCCACGACCTGACCCCCACGACCTGACCCCCACGACCTGACCCCCACGACCTGACCCCCACGACCTGACCGGTCCGGCCCGGCCCCCGCCGGCCCGGGCCGGTCACCGCGCCTGCGACTCCAGAGCGTCGACGGCCTGCGCGAGCAACGCCGACAACGCGTCCACCACCCCGGGCGGAAGCCGGCGCAGCACCCGCGAATGCACCGCGTCCACCCCCTCCTGCACCGCCTCGACCACCCGCAGCCCCTCCACCGTCAACTGCGCCCACGAACTGCGCCCGTCGTGCAGGTCCGCCTCACGCACCACATAACCGGACTCCGTCATCCGCCGCAGGACATTGCTCGTCCCCCCGGAGGACAGCCGGCAGAGCGCCGACAGGTCCATCGGCCGCAGCCGGTGACCGGGCCCCGCCCCCCGCAGCGCCGCCAGCACATCGAAGTCGGCACGGGTCAGCCCGTGCTCGGCGATCCGCGCGTTGGTGGTCGAGTCCATCACGGCGCACAGCCGCGCCGCCCGGGCGGCCAGCTCCGCCGAGGCACCGGGCGCCACGGCGTACCCGCTCCTGTCGACCGCCCCTGACGCCACGTCCGCCCGCCCCCCGATCGCCCGCCCCCCGCGATTCGCGCACCAAAGGGGTCAGCGAAGTCTAGACGGGCCCGGGCAGCCCGTGCCAGATCAGCCGGAAAATGCCCAAGTCGCGCTGCCGGGACGGCAAATTCTTCCCCGCGCAATACCGATCAAATAGCTTTCTGGCCATGACCTCCACGTCTGCCCGCATAGTCAAGGCAGTGGTACCCGTCGCCGGTCTCGGAACACGGTTCCTGCCAGCCACCAAAGCCACCCCGAAAGAAATGCTCCCGGTGGTGGACAAACCCGCGATCCAGTACGTCGTCGAAGAGGCCGTCGCCTCGGGGATATCCGACATCCTCATGGTGACCGGCCGCAACAAGCGCCCGCTGGAGGACCATTTCGACCGCAACTACGAACTCGAGGCCGAACTGCTCAGAAAGGGCGACACCGACCGCCTCGCCCGCGTCTGCGCCCCCACCGAACTCGCGGACATCCACTACGTACGCCAGGGCGACCCCCGCGGCCTCGGACACGCCGTCCTGTGCGCGGCCCCCCACGTCGGCTCGGAACCCTTCGCCGTCCTGCTCGGCGACGACCTCATCGACCCCCGCGACCCCCTGCTGAGCCGGATGATCGAGGTCCGCGAGGAACACGGCGGCAGCGTGGTCGCCCTCATGGAGGTCGACCCCTCCCAGATCCACCTCTACGGCTGCGCCGTCGTGCGCCACGACCGCAGCGGCGACACCGTACGGGTCACCGACCTGGTCGAGAAGCCCGCACCCGGCACCGCCCCGAGCAACTACGCGGTGATCGGCCGCTACGTGCTGGACCCGGCGGTCTTCGAGGTCCTGCGCCGCACCGAGCCCGGGCGCGGCGGCGAGATCCAGCTGACCGACGCCCTGCGCGAACTCGCCCACACCAACGAGGGCGGCCCCGTGCACGGCGTCGTCTTCTCCGGCCGGCGCTACGACACCGGAGACCGCTCCGACTACCTCAAGGCCACCGTCCGCATCGCCTGGGAACGGGAGGACCTCGGCCCGGAATTCCGCTCCTGGCTGCGGGAGTTCATGGCCGCCGACGTCCTGGCGCCCGCCCGCTGACCCCCGGCTGCGCAACCGGGGAACTCCCCGGTTGCGCAGTCAGGACCCGCCCGGCCGGGCCGACTTGCCCAGATCGCCCCGGGAGTCCCTCACGACCAAGAAAACCGAACGATCGTTACGTAATCTCGGTGGCGGCTCAACCGATCCGCCCACGCCCGCCGGCTTCCGCAACGACCGGTACCCCAGGAGGTGCTCTCGACCATGGACACCGTCCAAGCCGACACCATGCCTGCGTCCGGCCACGACGCGGGCCGACCGCGCGAAGCGGAGGACCAGAGCGTGCAGCGGGTGCCGATCGGAATGCTGCTCCCCGCCGACTCACCGCGCATGTCGGGGGAGAACCTGGACCACGCCCGCGCCCTCGGCGCACTGGACGGGGACCTCCCCCCGATCCTGGTGCACCGCTCCACGATGCGCGTCATCGACGGGATGCACCGGCTGCGCGCCGCCATCCTCCAGGAGCAGGCGCTGGTGGACGTGCTGTTCTTCGACGGGACGCCGGAGGACGCCTTCGTCGTCGCCGTCCGCTCCAACTGCCGCCACGGACTGCCGCTGACCCTCGCCGAGCGGGCCGCGGCCGCGGCCCGCATCATGATCTCCCACCCCCAGTGGTCGGACCGCGCCATCGCCTCCGTCGCCGGGCTCTCCTCCAAGACCGTGGCCGCCCTGCGCCGGCGCACCGGCGCAGGGAACCTCGCACCGCAGTCCCGGGTGGGCCAGGACGGCAGGGTCAGGCCGCTGGACAGCACCGCCGGGCGCCTCGCGGCCAGCCAGCTGATCGCGGCCACCCCGGAGGCGTCCCTGCGGGAGATCGCCCGCCAGGCCGGGATCTCGCCCGGCACCGTGCGCGACGTGCGGGCCCGCCTCGACCGCGGCGAGGACCCGCTCCCGCAGGCCCACCGCCGAAGAAGCGCCGCCGCGAGACAGCGCCGGGCCCGCCCGCGCGAGGACGCCGCGAAGGCGCCCGACCCCGCCGCCGGGCCCCCGGCCGACCTGGGCCGGGTCTTCACCAGCCTGCGCAACGACCCCTCCCTGCGCCAGACCGAGGCCGGACGCCTGCTGCTGCGCATGCTCGAAATGCACCTGCCCCACCAGTGGGACCGTCTCGCGGAATCGGTTCCGGCCTACCGGGCCGGCACGGTCGCCCTCGCGGCCGTCGAATGCGCGAAGGCCTGGCAGGAATTCGCAGCCAGAATGCGCCGCGACCAGCCGCCGTAGCGGCCGGACGCGGCAGGGGACTCCCCTCCCGGAATGCGGGGGCGAGGAAGCCCGACACATGAAGAAAAACGATGGATGAGGAGTGTGTGATGTCGGTAGTTGATGAGGCGGCGGTTTCGGGCGGGGTGCGGGAGGCGGGGTCGCCACCGGTACGGATGACGGGC
>NZ_JBHUWW010000106.1:0-32032 GCF_042669755.1 Kitasatospora sp. NPDC057223
GTGGTGGTGGAGGCGTCGGGCCTGGTCGCGGAGTGCGGTGGTGTCGCGGGCGGTGAGGGGCCAGACGTAGGGGCCGGTGGTGTCTGCCGGGGTGGTTTCGGTGGTGGGTGCTGGTTCTTCGGTGGGTGCTTCGAGGATGACGTGGGCGTTGGTGCCGCTGATGCCGAAGGAGGAGACGGCGGCGCGGCGGGGGTGGCCGGTTTCGGGCCAGGGGGTGTGTTCGGCGAGGAGGGCGACGTTGCCGGCGGTCCAGTCGACGTGGGGGGAGGGGTGGTCGAGGTGGAGGGTGCGGGGGATGTGGCCGTGTTCGAAGGCCTGGATGATTTTGATGATGCCGGCGACGCCTGCGGCGGCTTGGGTGTGGCCGATGTTGGATTTGATGGAGCCGAGGTAGAGGGGGTGTTCGGTGGGGCGGTTCTGGCCGTAGGTGGCGAGGATGGCTTGTGCTTCGATGGGGTCGCCGAGGGTGGTGCCGGTGCCGTGGGCTTCGACGACGTCGACCTGGTCGACGGTGAGGTCGGCGTTGGCGAGGGCCTGGCGGATGACCCGCTGCTGCGAAGGCCCGTTCGGCGCGGTGAGCTGGCTGCTGGTCCCGTCCTGGTTGACGGCGGAGCCGCGCAGGACCGCGAGGACGGGGTGCCCGTTGCGCCGCGCGTCCGAGAGCTTCTCCAGGACGAGCAGGCCGGCGCCCTCCGCCCAGCCCGTGCCGTCCGCCGCTGCCGCGAAGGGCTTGCAGCGGCCGTCGGGCGCCAGGCCGCGCTGGCGGCTGAACTCCACGAAGGTGCCGGGGGTGGCCATCACGGTCACACCGCCGGCCAGCGCGAGCGTGCTCTCGCCGGAGCGCAGCGACTGCGCGGCGTAGTGCACGGCGACCAGTGAGGAGGAGCAGGCGGTGTCGACCGTGACGGCCGGGCCCTCCAGGCCGAGCGTGTACGAGACGCGGCCGGTGGCGATGCTGCCCGCGCTGCCGTTGCCGATCCAGCCCTCGTAGCCCTCGGGCGCGGGGTTGAGCCGGGAGCCGTAGTCGGAGTACATCACTCCGGCGAACACCGCGGTCTTGCTGCCGCGCAGCGTCACCGGGTCGATGCCGGTGCGCTCCAGCGCCTCCCAGGCCGTCTCCAGCAGCAGGCGCTGCTGCGGGTCGGTGGCCAGTGCCTCACGCGGGCCGATGCCGAAGAAGGCCGGGTCGAACTCGCCTGCCTCGTAGAGGAATCCACCCTCACGGGCATAGGCGGTGCCGGGGTGGTCCGGGTCCTCGTGGTAGAGGTTCTCCAAGTCCCAGCCGCGGTCGGTCGGGAACGGGCCGACGGCGTCGGTGCCGTCGGTGACCAGCTGCCAGAGGTCCTCCGGGGTACGCACGCCGCCCGGGTAGCGGCAGGCCATGCCGACGATCGCGATCGGCTCGCGCCGGTCCGCCTCAAGTTTCGCCACCCGCTGGTTCGCCCGCTGCAGGTCTGCGGTGACCCGCTTGAGGTAGTCGCGGAGCTTCTCCTCGTTAGCCATGGGTGGTTCCATCCTTCGGGTACGGGCGGCGGACAGCCGTTCGTGGCCGGTCGACTTCGGTGAGAGGTGGGGCAGGTGATGCAGGTGACGCAGATGACACGGGTGACGCAGGTCCGGCGGGGCGGCGCGGTGGTCAGCCGGCGCGGCGGGCGCGCAGCCGGGCGAGCCGCCAGAGGGCGCCGAACAGCGCGCGGCGCGGGTCCCGGACGCCGCGCATCCGCAGCACCGAGAGCACGACCCAGAGCGGGGTCTCGCCGGCGTGGCGGGGCGAGCCGTGCACGTCGTCGTTGACGAGCAGGGAGAGGTCCCGGACGTTGCGGCGCAGCAGGGGCACCTCGCCGGGCGGCACGATCTCGTCGCGTCCGCTCACCAGGTAGGCGAGCGGGATGTCGAGCGCCGCGAGGTCGGCCTCGCTGAGCGCCCAGTCGCGGATGTGGGCGCCGAGTTCACCGGGCTTCACGCCGGAGAGGTGGGCGAGGGTGTCGACGGTGATCCGGGGGACCTGCTGCTGCCAGTCCTCGTCGGTGAAGAAGTGGTGCAGCGGGGCCCCGGCGGTGACGATGCCCCGGATGCGCGGGTCACCGAGGGCGGCGCGCAGCGCGAGGTGGCCGCTGAAGCTGAGCGCCACCGCGTAGCTCTGGTCGACCTTGGCGCGGTCGGCGACGGCGTCCAGCAGGGCGGGGTAGAGCCGGTGGCTGTCGGGGCCGTACACCAGGGTGTTGGAGCCGACGCCGGGCAGTTCGGTGACCAGGCCGGCCATGCCGAGCCGGGCGACCTGGAGCAGGACGGGGGCCCACTGCTCCTTGGTGCTGACGATGCCGCCGGAGAACAGCAGCAGCGGCTTGGGGTCGCGGGTGGAGAGCCCCGCCGTCCAGGCGTGGACGGTGCCGCCGTCCGTCTCGACCGCGAGCGGTTCGATGACGGGGGCGTCCTCGCGGCGCCAGCGGTCGAAGGCGGCGGCGCCGCGGTCGGCGGCCTCCTGCCGGGCCGGCCCGTCGACGTACGGGAACCGGGCGATGGTGAAGTGCCGGACGGCGTCCTGGACCTGGCCCGCGCGCTCCAGCTCCTCGCCGGCGCGGGTCCATTCGTGGGCCCAGGAGCCGGGGCCGCTGCCGTCGTCGGTGATGCGGTCCAGGATGCGGCGCCGGTCGGTGTCCGGGATGCGCTGGGCCCGGGCGTGCACCTCGATGTACTGCTTGAGCTCGCCGATGTCGCTCATCGTGCGGTCGCCGTCTCGATCGCCTCGGCTGCCTCGCCCGCCGTGGTCGCCGCGGTCGCCGGTGCCGCCCGGTAGGCGGGGTAGGACTCCAGGACGTCCTTGATCCCGGCCAGCACCTCGGCGGACTCGGCGCCGTCCACCACCCGGTGGTCGAAGGTGAGGTTGAGCCGCAGGACGGGGGCGACGGCGGGCAGGCCGTCGCGGGCCACCACCCGGTCGAGGATCCGGCCGACGCCGAGCGTGATGGTGGTGCCGCCGACGGAGTGGAAGCCGTCGACCGGTGCGTGGCCGAGCGAGCTGACGGCGAAGGTGCCGATCCGCTCGGGGCGCCCGCGCAGCGGGCGGACGCTCGCCCGGTAGGCGAGCAGGCCGAGCAGCGGGTGCAGCTTGTGCAGCGCGCGGACGGGGCCGAACTCGGGCCTGGTGTCGGCGTCGTCGCCCCGGTAGTCGTCGATCTGCGCCTGGATGGCGGGGAGTTCGGCGGTGTCCAGGTCGGGCACGACGGTGGCGAGCACCACGCGCTGTCCGCCGAGGCGGCGGTCCAGCACGAGCTTGCCGGCCACCGTGGAGTAGCGGGCGACGCGGGGGCGGAGCCGGCCGCGGACCGCCGCGTTGGCCTCGGGGTGCTCGGCCAGCACCCGGCCGGCGGCGAGCAGGACGTACGCGACCGGCGAGTACCGGACGCCGTCGGCCTTGGCGGCCTCGCGGTGGGCGAGGACCCGGGTCATGTCGATCTCGGTGTCCAGGTGGACCGGCGCGAAGGAGCGGATCTCGTCCAGGAAGTAGAGCGTGTGCCGGCGCTGGCGGGCGGGCGGCCCGACGGGTGCGGCGGGGGTGGTGGAGGTCATCGGGGTCAGGCTCCTTCGAGGGCGAAGCCGGCCTTGATCCACTTGCTGGACTCCACCGCGACCGCGATGGCCCGCTCGCCCGGGGCGATGCGCGGCAGCAGGAGTTCCAACTGGAGGAAGGGCAGGCCGTTTCCGTTGTTTCCGGTGGTGGTCACGACGCTGATCTCCTCGGCCGAGGTGGCGCCGAGCAGCTCGCTGATCCGGGTGGTCATCCGGCCGGAGAGCTGGGGCGGCAGCAGGTAGTCCAGCGCGTCGGCCTTCCAGTCCAGGGTCTCCAGCAGCTCGCGGTAGATCTCCTCGGCGAGCACCGGGACGCGCGCCTCGATCGCCTTGTAGTCCTCGCTGACGGCGGGGGTGTCCGAGTCGCGGTCGTTGGGGCCGAACCAGGTGAGCGTCTGCCCGGGGGCCTGGCCGAGGCCGACCAGCCGGGTGAAGACCTGCCGGATGACGGGCGCGCCGGGCACCGGGTCGGCGGAGAGCACGACCGCGCCCGCGCCGTCGCCGAAGAGCACGGCGTTGACGAGCTGTTCCGGCGGCAGCGCCGAGACGTCGGCGGAGAGGTCGAAGGCCCGGGCGCAGACGTCGCCGCCGATGACCAGGGCGGTGCGGTGCTCGCCGGTGAGGAGCAGCTGCCGGCCGAGCGCGATGGCCTGGAAGGCGCCGGTGCAGCCGGACTGGAGCTGGAAGGTCGGGATCTGGTCGATGCCCAGCCGGTCGGCGACGATGTTGACGGTGCCGGGCATCAGCAGGTCGGGGGTGGCGGTGCCGAGGACGAGCACGTCCACGTCGGCTGCCTCCAGGCCCGCCTCGGCCAGTGCGCGGGCGGCGGCCGTGGTGGCGAGGTCGGCCAGCGAGTGGGTCAGCGTGCCGCGTTCGAGGTCGAGCGCGAGGTGGCGGGTCCTGGTGCCGACGAAGACGTCCACCCATTCCGCCCACTGCTCGCTCTGGCCGAACCGCCGGGCGAGCGCGATGTTGTCCACGGGGGCGCCCGGGAGCGCGGTTCCGACCGACAGGACACGGATATCGGGGATGTCGCGGGTACCGGGGAGTGCCACAACCGGGCCTCTCTGCTGCGGGGACGGGGCTGGGATATTCCGGCCGACGTGCCTGCCCGGGCCGCCTCATGGAGGGCGGGAGCGCCGGCAGAAGTGACGGGTTGTCGGCCGATGGTGCCGGACGCCCGCCTGAGGGCGTACTCGTCCGGCTCCATCAGCCTGCGGGCGGGGGCTAAATCTGGCCTAAGCCGTCCCGCCGGTGGCGTCCGGCAGGGCCCGGGCGCCGGGCACACCGGGTGCCTTGCCGAACGCGGGCGCGCCGTCCCCGCCGGCCAGCGGCAGTGCGGCCAGCAGCTGCCGGGTGTACGGGTGCTGAGGGTCGGCGAACAGTTGCTCCACCGGGCCCTCCTCGACCACCTCGCCGTCCTTCATCACCAGCACCCGGTCGCTGGTGTGCCGCACGACCCCGAGGTCGTGCGAGATGAACAGCACGGACACGCCCGTCCGCTCGCGCACCTCCGCGAGCAGGTCCAGCACCTGGGCCTGGACGGAGACGTCCAGCGCGGAGACCGGCTCGTCGCAGACCAGCACCTCGGGCTCGGGGGCCAGCGCGCGGGCGATGGCGACGCGTTGGCGCTGGCCGCCGGAGAGCTCGCGCGGGCGGCGGCCGAGCAGTTCGGGGCCCAGCCCGACCAGCCGCAGCAGCTCGCTGATCCGCTCGCGCTTCCGGCGGGCCGCACGCCGCCCGGGGGCGCCGAGGGCTTCGCCGACGAGCCGCTCGACCGTCCAGCGGGGGTCGAAGGCGCTGAGGGTGTCCTGCTGGACGAGCTGCACGCGGCGCCGGTCCGCGCTGCCGGGCCACGGCTCGCCCAGCAGTGTCACGGTGCCGGAGTCGGGGCGCAGCCGTCCCATCGCCATCAGGGCGACGGTGGTCTTGCCCGATCCGGACTCGCCGAGCACGCCGAGCACCTCCGAGGCGCGCAGCTCCAGCGAGACGCCGCGCACCGCCTGGTGCACCGACCCGTCGGGCCGGCGGTACGACTTGGTGAGCGACTGCGCGGCCAGCACCACCTTTCCGGTGCTGCCGTCGCTTTCGCCGCCGGTCGCGGCTGCCTGCGGTACCGGGGCGGGCCACGGCTCGTCCGGGCGCAGACAGCGGATCACCCGGCCCTCGGAGACCTCGACGACCGGCGGGTCCTCGGCGCGGCAGCGGTCCTCGGCCAGCGGACAGTGCACGGCGTAGCGGCAGCCGGCCGCCGTGCCGGTCGTGGCCGCCACGACGGGCAGTTCGCGGCTGCGGACGGACAGCGGGGTGCCACGCGGGTGCCGCCCGGGGACGGCGGCCAGCAGTTCGCGGGTGTAGGGGTGGGCGGGTGCCCGCAGGACCTGTTCGGCCGGGCCCTCCTCGACGAACACGCCGCCGAACATCACCGCGATCCGGTCCGCGAGCCGCGCCACCACCGACAGGTCGTGGCTGATCAGCAGCAGCGCGGCGCCCTCGGCCTTCTTCTGCGCGAGCAGGTCCAGGATGCGGGCCTGGACGGTGACGTCGAGCGCGGTGGTCGGCTCGTCGGCGACCAGGACGGCCGGGTCGGCGGCGACCGCCGAGGCGATCAGCGCGCGTTGGCGCTGGCCGCCGGACAGCTCGTGCGGGAACTGCCGGGCGCGTACCTCGGGCTCGGGGACGCCGGCCTCCGCGAGCAGTTCGACCGCCCGCCCGGCGCGCTCCGCGGCCGGCAGCAGCCGGTGGTTGAGCAGGGCCTCCGTGACCTCGGCGCCGATCCGGCGCAGCGGGTCGAGCGAGACCAACGCGTCCTGGAGCACCAGTCCGACCCGGCGGCCGCGCACGGTGCGCCAGGCGCGGTCGTCGAGCGTGGTGAGGTCCAGGCCGTCCAGTTCGAGCCGGTCGGCCCGGACGGAGGCGCCCGAGCCGGCCAGGCCGAGCAGGGTGCGCGCGGTGACGCTCTTGCCCGAGCCGGACTCGCCGACCACGGCCAGACACTGGCCGGCGTGCAGGGTGAAGCTGATGCCCCGGACGACGTCGTCGTCCCGCACCCCGTCGTCCCGCGTCCCCTTGTCGCGCACCCCCTTGTCGCCCACCCCGGCGGAGCCCGTCCCCTTGCGGGCCCGCCCGAATCCGACCCGCAGGCCTTCGGCGACCAGCACGGGCGGAGCCGTCGGGGCGACTGCCCCGACGGCCTGCCCGGCCACCGTGGTGGTGGCGGTGTCGTCCTCAGTAACGGCCATGGTGGTGCCTTCCTTCCAGCCGGCGCTGCAGATCCCGGCCGACCACGGTCAGAGCGGCGGCCGTCGCCACCACGGCCAGCCCGGGGCCGAGCGCCAGGGCCCAGGCGTCCTCGAACTGCCCGCGCCCCTCGGCGAGCATCGACCCCCACTCGGGGTCCGGCGGTTGCGGGCCGAGGCCCAGGAAGCTCAGCGAGGAGCCGGCGATCACCGCGCTGCCGATGCTGAGCGTCGCGAACACCACCAGCGGCGGCAGCGCGTTGGGCACCACGTGCCGCAGGTGGGCGGCCCAGCGGCGCTGGCCGAGCGCGACGGCGGTGTGCACGTAGTCGGCCCGGCCCACCACCAGCGCCTGGGCGCGGGCAAGCCGGACGAAGCCCGGGATGACGGAGATGCCGATCGCCAGGGTGGCGTGTCCGGTGCCGGGGCCGAGCACGGCGATCACCAGCAGGGCCAGCAGCAGCCCGGGGAAGGCCAGCAGGATGTCGGTCACCCGCATCAGGAACTCGTCCACCGCGCCCCGGGCCATCGCCGCGATGATGCCGAGCAGCGAGCCGACGCCGAAGGCGAGGCCGGTGGCGCCGAGGCCGACGGTCAGCGAGTCGCGGGTGCCGTGCACCAGCCTGCTGTACACGTCACGGCCCAACTGGTCGGTGCCCAGCAGGTGTTCGCCGCCGGGCGGGGTGAGGGCGTGGATCGGGTCGACGATGTCCGGCGGCTGGGAGCTGAGCAGGCCCGGCCAGAACACGGCCACCGCGAGGAGCAGCAGGACCGCCCAGGCGAGGACGGGCCCGGGGCGGGGGAGCCGGCGGGCGGCGAACGGCCGCACCAGGGTGCTGTGCAGGGTGGTCATCCGGAGGTCTCCTTCAGCCGGGGGTCGGCGACCAGGTACAGGGCGTCGACCAGCAGGTTGACCAGCGTGAAGACGGCCGCCGAGACGATCACCACACCGGTCACCACCGGGAGGTCGCGCACCGAGATGGCGGAGGCGGTGATCCGGCCGATGCCCTGCCGGCTGAACACCGTCTCGACCACCACGGCGCCGCTCAGCAGCGAGCCGACCGTCCAGCCGGAGAGGGTCAGCAGCGGCACCAGCGAGTGCCGCAGCGCGTGTCGCAGCCGCAGCGCCGTCTCGCCGGAGCCGCGGGCGCGGGCGCTGACCGCGAACGGCTCCTCCAGCGACCGCTCCAGCGACTCGCGCAGGATCTGCGAGAACACGCCGAGCATCGGCAGGGCCAGCGTCACGGCGGGCAGCACCAGCCCCTCGGCGCCGTCACCGCCGACGGCGGGGAACAGCTGCCACTGGAAGGAGAACAGCGTCAGCAGCACGATCCCGGCCCAGAAGGCGGGGGTCGAGCTGAGCACCAGCTCCACGGCGGAGGAGGCACGGCGCAGCAGCGGGCGCCGCCCGGCGGTCGCGACGGCCAGCAGGACGGAGCCGGTCAGGGCCAGCAGGAAGCCCGTCAGGGCGAGTTCCACCGTCGCGGCGGCCTGGCTCGACAGCAGGTCGGAGACGGGCTGCGAGAGCTGGTAGGACTGCCCGAGGTCGCCGTGCAGCAACCGGCCCAGGAACAGGCCGTACTGGACGTACAGCGGCCGGTCGAGCCCGAGGTCGCCGCGCACCTGCGCGGCGGTCTCCGGGGTGACCTCGTGACTGCCCACCAGGAGCTGCACCGGGTCACCGGGCGCCAGTCGCAGGCCCATGAACGCGGCGGTGGCCGCGCCCAGGATCACGACGACGGCCAGCAGCAGGCGGCGCAGGAGCAGCCGGGCGGCCGGCCCGAGGGCCGGCCGCTTCGGCAACGCGCTGGGGGACGCACTCACTTCTTGGCCAGCCAGGCGTCGTAGAACTGCGGGAAGGCGGCCGCGTCGTAGCCGATCCCCTGGACGGCGGAGGTGGCGCCGAGTGCGGAGGACGGCACGTACAGCGGGATCTCCAGGGTGTGGTCCACGATGTACTTCTGGGCCTGCGCGTAGGCGTCGCCGCGGACGGCCGGGTCACTGCTGGAGGCGCCCTTGTCGAGCCAGGCGTCCAGCTGCGGGTCGGAGAACTTGAACAGGTTGGAGCCGCCGTTCTGCGGGGTCGAGGCGGAGCCGAAGTAGTGCCGCAGGATGTCGGCCTCGGGGCGGACGAAGCTGAAGCCGAGGATGTCGGCGGTGCCGGACAGCGCGCTCTTGGTGAACGTGCCCGGGTCCTGGTTGAGGTACTGGATCTCGATGCCGACCTTCTTGGCGTCGGCCTGGATGCTCTGCGCCAGCAGGTCGCGGTTGTCCCGGGCCAGGTAGGCGGAGGTCGGCCAGACGATGGTCAGCCGCTTGCCGTCCTTCGTCCGGTAGCCGTCGGCGTCACGGGCCGTCCAGCCCGCCTCGTCCAGCAGCTTGGCGGAGGCGGCGGGGTCGTACGGCGACGCGCCCTCGACGGCCTTGTTGTAGAAGACGGTGGTCGGGCCGAGCGGGCCCTGCGCGCGCTTGCGGGTGTCGTGGTAGACCGACTTGATCAGCGGGTCGAGCTGGAGCGAACGCTGGAGCGCGGTGCGCACCTTCTCGTCGGAGAGCACGCCGGTCACCGAGTTGAGGAAGAGGCCGTAGACCTGGCCGGGTGCCTCGTGCTGGATGACCTGGTAGCCCTTGGTCGCCTTCAGGTCGGCGATCTTCGCCGGGGTGACGTTCCCGGCGACCTCGATCTGACCGCTGGTCAGCTGGCCCTGGCGGACGGAGTCCTCCGGGACGATCTGGAAGACCAGCTGCTCCAGGTGGGCGGCGCCGGTGTGGCCCGCGCCCTCCGGGCCCCAGGCGTAGCCCGGGTTGCGCTTCAGGGTGACCTTGGTGCTCTTCTCCCAGGAGACGAAGGAGAACGGGCCCGAGCCGACCGGCTTGCGGCACAGGTCGGCGGCGTTGTCGACCAGCGACTTCGGCGACTGGATGCCCAGGTACGGCGTGCTGAGCGCCTGGAGGAGGGCCGCCCGGGGCTTGGACAGGGTCACCTTGACGGTCGCCGGGTCCACCACGGTCGCGGCGGTGAAGCCCTCCAGCAGGCTCGCGGCGTACAGGGACTTGGTGGCGGGGGCGACCGCGTGGTCCAGGCTCGCCTTCACCGCGGCCGCGTCCAGCACGGTGCCGTCGTGGAAGGTGACGCCGGCCTTGAGGTGGAAGGTGTAGTCCAGGCCGTCCGGGGACAGCTCCCAGCTGCTGGCGAGCCACGGGCGGAACTTGCCGTCCGCGTCGAGGCGTACGAGCGAGTCGAAGATGTTGCGGTCCACGACGCCGGTCACGTCGGCGGGGCTGACCGCCGGGTCCAGGCAGTCGGGCTCGGTGTCCGAGGCGAACCGCAGCGTGCCGCCGTCCACCGGCACGGCGCTGGCGCCGGCCGCCGCACCCGGTCCGGCGGCGGAGCCGGACGAGCTGCACGCGGCCGTGGCGACCAGGATGACGGCGGCGAGGGCCGCCGAGCGAAGGGCGCGCGAGCGGGGCGGCGCCGGCCGACTTCTGTCGCCGGGGTTGAGCTGCGGTGCGGTGATGTGCACGGGGATCTCCAGCGCGAAAGGGGATGGACCCCGGGGGAGGGCGGCGGGCGGCTCCGTCGACCGGTCGAAGGACACGGCAGAGGGCAGGCCGGAGCCCCGGGGGCAACCGAATCTTGACGCGGAGCGCTAAGCCCGCGCTAAATTCCGCACGTCGCGGCCGTATAGGTAGACGTAGGTGGTTGAAGTAGGTAATTCCTCGGATGTACCGGCCGCGGCGCACTGCCAGCATGGAGTCACCCACCCGGGGCGCCGGCCCAACGGCCTTGCCGCCCTGTGCCATTGATCTTCAGGGAGACAGCACCGTGAGCGACAGCAGCCAGAGCACCGTGACCGACGTCCGCACCGCCGAGGACGCCGAGGCGATCCGCCGGCTGCTGTCCCGTCAGGCGCACCTGCGCGACACCGACCAGCTCGACGACTGGGTCCAGGGCTACGCCGAGGACGGCGTGTTCACCGCGCACGGCACCGTCGCCACCGGCCGCGCCGAGATCCTCGCCATCGCCGAGGCGCAGCGCGCCGCCTTCTGGTCCGACTGGCGCGGCTCGCACTTCCTCAGCGAGCCCGGCATCGACGTCGACGCCGAGGCGGGCACGGCCACCGGCATCACCCACTACACCTTCCTCGGCCTGGACGAGGACGGCGGCTACAAGGTCTACGTCGTCGGCCGCTACCACGACCGCTTCGTCCGTACCGAGGACGGCCGTTGGCTGCTCGCCGCCCGCGAGGTCCTGACGGTCGGCGAGGAGTCCCTCAAGCCGGCCGAGGACGCGGCCCACACCCCGGCCGAGGACGGCTCGGCCGAGGCCTGACGCCGCTCGACCGGTGCCGGTCGGTCGTGGCCCGACGCCGCCCGACCGGCACCGGTACCGGTTCTGGTGCCGGTACTGGTGCCGGTGCCCCGGCTACGCCGCCGGCTCGGCGATCCGCTGTGCGGCGGTGCGCCAGGCGGCGGTGACGGCCTCCCGGGCCTGGGCGGTCGCGGCGGCGGTGTCACCGGTGAGGTGGACCGGGGCGCCGAGGTGGACGTGCACGGCGGGGCGCCGCAGCGGTGCGGTGAGCACGCCGGCGAGCTGCTTGGACGTGCTGCCGGAGCTGAGGCGGCGGGCGCCGGCCTGGCCGAGCGGCAGGACGGGGGCCCCGCTCTCGCGGGCGAGCCTGGCGAGGCCGCTGCGGAAGTCGCCCGGCGCCGCCTCGCCGGAGTCGCCGCGTCGCGGCAGGCGGCCCTCGCCGTAGATGAGGACGATCCGGCCCGCCGCCAGTGCGGCGGCGGCGCCGTCCAGCGCCGCGCCGGCCTGCCGGGTGTTGCGGTGCACCGGTATGTGCCCCTCGCGGGCGAGGGCGCGGCCGAAGACCGGGATCCGCCAGAGCCCGGCGGTGGCCAGGACGACCGGGGTGACGCCGAGGCGGTGCAGGGCGGCCAGGACCACGGCCGGATCGGCGAGCGAGGTGTGGTTCGCCGCGACGATGCTGCCCGGGGCCGGTTCCACGCCGGGGGCGCTCGTGACCGTCAGTCCGGCGAAGACGGGTACGACGGCGTTGGCGAGGCGACTGAACACGGGTGGTCCTTCGGGTGCGGGGTGCGGGGTGCGGGGTGCGGGGTGCGGGGTGCGGGCTGTGCCGCTCCCATGGTCCTGCGCGGGCCGCCGGGACACATGAGTACGGATACTCAACCCGGGCGTGTCGCCGCCCTCGGGTGTGGCATGGGTCACGTTCCCGAAATGCACCTGACGGCCCATCAGATCATCTGACGTTCAGTCACATCCCTTCCCTGCCTAAGATCGTATGAACTGATGAAACGTCAGATCGGATCAGACATTGACCAGTTGAGCCCAACGTCCTCCGTCCTCGCTGGTCAGAGCGGGGTTACTATCGGTTGGGTTGCCCCGCTCCGCCCCGGAGCCGGGCCCCCGGCCGGGCTCACTCCGTAGTCCTCGAAGGCCTGGCACCGGCCACCCGCCGGGTACGAGGGACGAGGAGCGAACCGCTTTCATGACGCAGAGCCTTACGCCGCAGGACCAGGACCAGTACGCCGCAGCCGACTGGGCCACCGGCCCCCTCGCGCTGTTCCCCGGCCGCCCGGCCACCGCGCCGCGCACACTGGTCGACGTGCTGGACGCCACCGTCCGCACCCACCCGCACGAGCCGGCCCTCGACGACGGCCGCGCCACGCTCAGTTACCGGGCGCTCGCCGCCGAGGTGGACGGGCTGCGCAAGCGGCTGGCCGCGGCCGGGGTCGGCGTCGGCGACCGGGTGGGCGTACGGGCCCCCTCCGGGACGAACGACCTGTACGTCTGCATCCTCGCCGTGCTCGCCGCCGGCGCCGCCTACGTCCCCGTCGACGCGGAGGACCCGGACGAGCGCGCCGCCCTCGTCTTCGGCGAGGCGCAGGTCACCGCCGTCCTCGGCGCCGACCGCACCCTGACCGTGACGGGCACCGCCGCCGCCCCGTCCGTCTCCGCCGCCCGCCCCGGTCCCGACGACGACGCCTGGATCATCTTCACCTCGGGCTCCACCGGCAAGCCCAAGGGCGTCGCCGTCACCCACCGCAACGCCGCCGCGTTCGTCGACGCCGAGGCCGCGCTCTTCCTCCAGGAGGAGCCGATCGGCCCCGGCGACCGCGTGATGGCCGGCCTCTCGGTCGCGTTCGACGCCTCCTGCGAGGAGATGTGGCTGGCCTGGCGCTACGGCGCCTGCCTGGTGCCCGTGCCGCGCTCCCAGGTGCGCAGCGGCGCCGACCTCGGCCCGTGGCTCACCGAGCAGGAGATCACCGTGGTCTCCACCGTCCCCACCCTCGCCGCGCTCTGGCCCGCCGAGGCCCTGAACGAAGTCCGGCTGCTGATCTTCGGCGGCGAGGCCTGCCCGCCCGAGCTGGTGACCCGGCTGGTCACCGAGGGCCGCGAGGTCTGGAACACCTACGGCCCGACCGAGGCCACCGTCGTCGCCTGCGGCTCCCTGCTCACCGGCGAGGGTCCGGTCAGGATCGGCCTGCCGCTCGACGGCTGGGAGCTGGCCGTGGTCGACGAGGCCGGCGACCCCGTCCCGATGGGCGCCACCGGCGAGCTGGTGATCGGCGGCATCGGCCTGGCCCGCTACCTGGACCCGGAGAAGGACGCCGAGAAGTACGCCCCGCTGAAGTCGCTCGGCTGGGAGCGGGCCTACCGCAGCGGCGACCTCGTGCAGGCCGAGCCCGAGGGCCTGCTCTTCCTCGGCCGCAGTGACGAGCAGGTCAAGCTCGGCGGCCGCCGGATCGAACTCGGCGAGGTCGACGCGGCGCTCCAGGCCCTGCCGGGCGTGGCGGGCGCCGCAGCGGCCGTCCGCACCGCCCGGGGCGGCAACCAGCTGCTGGTCGGCTACCTGGTCACCCAGGACGGCTGGGACCACGCGGCGGCCGTCCAGCGGCTGCGCGCCGAGCTGCCCGCCGCCCTCGTCCCGCTGCTCGCCCTCGTCGAGGCGCTGCCCACCCGCACCTCCGGCAAGGTGGACCGCGCCGCGCTGCCCTGGCCGCTGCCCGAACTGGAGACGACCGGGCCCGCCGAACAGCTCTACGGCACCGAGGCGTGGCTCGCCGAGCAGTGGAGCGAGATCCTCGGCGTGTCCGTCACCGGCTCCCAGGACGACTTCTTCGCCATCGGCGGCTCCAGCCTCGCCGCCGCACAACTCACCACCCTGCTGCGCAGCCGCTACCCGGCGGCCGCCGTGCTGGACATCTACCAGCAGCCCGTCCTGCGCAAGCTCGCCCGCCACCTGGAGCGCTCCGCGCAGGGCGACGGCGCCACCCGGACGATCGCCCCCGTCCCGGCCCGCGCCCAGCTCGTGCAGCTGCTCGCGCTCGTCCCGCTCTTCACGCTCGTCGGCCTGCGCTGGACGACCGCGCTGCTCGCCCTCGGCAACGTGCTGACCTGGCTCGGCGGCTACGCCTGGGCCCCGACCGCGTCCTGGTGGCTGGTCGGGGCCGGCGGCCTGCTGCTGTTCAGCCCGCCCGGCCGGCTGGCGATCGCGGCCGGCGGCGCCCGGCTGCTGCTGCGGGGCCTGCGCCCCGGCAGCTACCCGCGCGGCGGCAGCATGCACCTGCGGCTGTGGGCGGCCGAGCGGCTCGCCGAGATCAGCGGCGCGACCTCGCTCTCCGGAGCCTGGCTGGTCCGCTACGGCCGCGCGCTCGGCGCCCGGATCGCGCCCGACGCGGACCTGCACTCGCTGCCGCCGGTCACCGGCATGCTCAAGCTGGGCCGGGGCTGCGCCGTCGAGGCGGAGGTCGACCTGTCCGGCTACTGGCTGGACGGCGACCGCCTGGAGGTCGGCCAGGTCAAGGTCGGTTCGAACGCCGTCGTCGGTACCCGCAGCACGCTCTTCCCCGGTGCCCGGGTCGGCAAGCGGGCCGAGGTCGCACCGGGCTCCGGCGTCACCGGCCAGGTGCCGACCGGCCAGCGCTGGGGCGGCGCGCCCGCCGTGAAGCTCGGCAAGGCCGACCGGAACTGGCCGAAGCAGCGGCCGCCGCGCCGGGCCCGCTGGGCCGCCGCGTACGGCGTGAGCGGCCTCGGGCTGAGCCTGCTGCCGGTGGCCTCCTCGCTCGCGGCGCTGGCCGTCGTCAGCCGTTTCGTCGGCCCGCAGGACGGCCTCGGCGAGGCCGTCCGCGGCGCCCTGCTCGCGGTGCTCCCCGCCACCCTCGCCTTCGGCGCCACCTACGCGGTGCTGCTGGTCGCCGCCGTGCGGCTGCTGAGCCTGGGCCTGCGCCCCGGCCACTTCCCGCTGCACGGGCGGGTCGGCTGGCAGGCCTGGACGGTCAGCCAGCTGATGGACCTCGCCCGTGGGACGCTCTTCCCGCTGTACGCCGGCCTGGCCACCCCGTACTGGCTGCGGGCGCTGGGCATGAAGGTCGGCGCCGGGGCCGAGGTCTCCACGGTGCTGGCGCTGCCCAGCCTGACCACCGTCGGCGACGGCGCGTTCCTCGCCGACGACACCCTGATCGCCCCGTACGAGCTGGGCGGCGGCTGGCTACGGCTCGGCGAGGCCGAGATCGGCGAGCGGGCCTTCCTCGGCAACTCCGGCATGACCGCGCTCGGCCGGGCCGTCCCCGACCGCGGCCTGGTGGGCGTGCTCTCCGCGACGCCGAAGAAGGCCAAGAAGGGCAGCTCCTACCTGGGCATGCCGCCGATGCGGCTGCCGCGCTCCGCCGACTCCGGCGACCAGAGCCTCACCTACGACCCGCCGGCCCGGCTGCTCTGGGCCCGCGGCCTGGTCGAGGTCTGCCGGCTGGTGCCGGTGCTCGCCTCCGCCGCGCTCGGCGTGCTGACCCTCGCCGCCCTGGCCGCGCTGGCCACCAGCGGCTCCCCGGCCCTCGCCGCACTGCTCTCCGGCCTGCTGCTGCTCGGCGCCGGCGCCGTCGCCTGCCTGGTGTCGATCGCCGCCAAGTGGCTGCTGGTCGGCCGCTTCCGCGCCGTCGAGCACCCGCTGTGGAGCGGCTTCGTCTGGCGCAACGAGCTGGCCGACACCTTCGTCGAGGTGCTGGCCGTGCCCTGGCTGATCGGCGCGGTGCCCGGCACGCCGGTGCTCAACCTCTGGCTGCGCGGCCTGGGCGCGAAGGTCGGCCGGGGCGTCTGGTGCGAGAGCTACTGGCTGCCCGAGGCCGACCTGGTCACCCTCGGTGACGCGGTGACCGTCAACCGGGGCTGCGTCGTGCAGACCCACCTGTTTCACGACCGGATCATGCGGATGGATACTGTGGTCCTCCGCGAGGGTGCCACGCTCGGCCCTGGCGGCATCGTCCTGCCCGGCAGCACCGTCGGGGCCCGCAGCACGCTGGGGCCGGCCTCGCTGGTGATGCGGGCCGAGTCCGTCCCGCCGGACACCCGCTGGCTGGGCAACCCGATCGAGGCCTGGCAGGCGTAGCGGTCGCAGCATTCGCAGGTTCAGCAGGTGTATTTCGCAGATCGCAGGGAGTGTACGAACCGGTGAGTCCCAAGCAACCGTCGGCCGCCGGCACGGACGCCTACTTCCCCGACCACGGCGACAGCCGCTACCGGGTCCACCGGTACGAGCTGGCCCTGGACTACCGGCCGGGCCCCAACCGGCTCGGCGGCACCGCCCGCCTGAGCGCGGTGGCGGGCGCCGAGCCGCTGCGCGAGTTCGCGCTCGACCTCGCCGAGTTCCGGATAGGCCGGGTCCTGGTCGACGGGCGGGCCGCGCACTACACCCACCGGGCCGGCAAGCTCCGGATCCGCCCCGCCAAGGCCCTCGCCGCCGGGAGCGCCTTCACCGTCGACGTGCACTACACCGGCAACCCCAGGCCCGTCCGCAGCCAGTGGGGCGGGCTGGGCTGGGAGGAGCTCACCGACGGCGCACTGGTGGCCAGCCAGCCGGTCGGCGCGCCCTCCTGGTACCCGTGCAACGACCGGCCCGCCGACAAGGCGTCCTACCTGGTCTCGGTCACCACCCCCTCGCCGTACACCGTGGTCGTCGGCGGCCGGCTGCTCACCCGCACGACCCGGGCCAGCAGCACCACCTGGGTGTACGAGCAGGCCGCGCCCACCTCCAGCTACCTCGTCACGGTCTCCATCGGCCACTACGGCACGCTGAAGGTCACCGGACCCGGTCCGGCGACCACCCCGCACCGTCCCGTCCCGCAGACGGCCTACCTGCCCGCCCGGCTGCTCCCCGACTTCACCGTGGACTTCGGCCGCCAGCCCCAGATGATGCACCTCTTCGAGGAGCTGTTCGGGCCCTACCCCTTCGGCGAGTACGCGGTCGTGGTCGCCGACGAGGAACTCGACGTCCCCGTCGAGGCCCAGGGCGTGGCCACCTTCGGCACCAACCACGTGGACGGCGCCCGCGGCTCCGAGCGCCTGATCGCCCACGAGCTGGCCCACCAGTGGTTCGGCAACAGCGTCACCATCGCCGACTGGCGGCACATCTGGCTCAACGAGGGCTTCGCCAAGTACGCCGAGTGGCTCTGGGCGGAGCGCTCGGGCGGCCGCACGGCGGCTGCCCACGCCGCCACCGCACACACCCTGGTCGCCGCCCTGCCGCAGGACATGCGGATCGCCGAGCCGGGGAAGAAGCTGATGTTCGACGACCGGCTGTACGAGCGCGGCGGCCTCACCGTGCACGCGCTGCGCTGCGCGCTCGGCGAGGAAGCCTTCTTCCGGATGGTCAAGGACTGGTTGGTGATGAACCGTCACGGAGTGGTCAGCACCGCCGACTTCATCGCCCACGCCGGGCACTACGCGCCCGCTCCGCTCGACGCCTTCTTCGACGCCTGGCTGTACCGCCCCGAGTTGCCGCCGCTGCCGGTCCGCCGCTGAGCCCCGCCGGCCGGGCGGGACCGCGGCCGCCCGCGGACCGTCAGTCGACCGGCAGTGAGTACAGCACGTCGTCGTGCCCGGCGAACAGGTGCTCGCCGTCGGTGCTCAGCCGCCAGAAGTCGACGCCGGGGCCGGAGTCCTGGAAGACCCAGCGCACCTCACCGGTGGCGGCGTCCAGCGCCCACACCCCGCCCGCCCGGGGGCCGGGGACGAACAGCGTGCGGCCCACCAGCACCGGACGGCTGCGCAGGTCGATGCGGAACGGCAGCTGCCGTGCCCAGGACTCGGTGCCGTCGGCCGCCCCGTTGCGGGTCACCAGTCCGTTGTCCCGGGGGACGAACAGGGCCCCGCCCGCAGCCAGCGGCTGGAGGCAGCGCCAGGCCTCGTCCGGGCCCGGGGCGAGACCCCAGGAGGGGGCGCCGTCGGTGAGCCGGAGCGCCCGCAGGCCGCTGGCGCGTGCGGCGACGTAGACGTGCTCGGCGTCCGACTCGTACCAGCCGAGCGCCTGGTCGGTGGCGGCCAGCCACTGGCGGGTGCCGTCCACCGAGCTGAGCGCGACCAGCTCGTCGCGGCTGCTGCGCGCGATCAGCCGCTGCCCGGGAGCCGTCCGCAGTTCGGTGAGGTCGCCGCCGTTCTCGGTGGCGGCCCGGGACCACAGCAGCTCGCGGGTCCGTGCCGACAGGGCGAGCAGGAGCGGGGCCCCGGTGGGGCCGTCCAGCGCCGCGGGCGCCCGGCCGTGCAGGGCCTCACCGTCGTAGCAGTCCAGCGCCAGGGGAGTCCCCGGGGCGACGAGCGTCGAGGGTACGGCGAACTGCCAGTCCTGGGCCGGGTCCGTCAGGTGGCGGCCGGTGAGCAGCCCGGTGGCGTAGCCGAAGACCCGGTCGCCCCCCAGCAGCTCGCGTCCGCCCCCGGCGCCGCCCGGCGGGCGCCGGATCCGGCGGCGCTGCGCCCCGGTGACCGGATCCAGGCTCAGCAGCTCGGAGCGGGTGGCGAACAGCGCCACCGCCTGCGGCCCGTCCAACCGCTCCGGTGCCTGCGCGGCCGGGCCGTGGAACGTCCAGAGGGGCTCCGGCCCCGACGTCGCGACCGGAGTACCGGGCGGGCGCGGCCGGTCCTCGCGGGTCAGCCACCAGCCCGCCGCCGCCGCGGCGAGGGCCCCGCCGCCGAGCAGCAGCTGCCGCCGGGTCGGCCGGCCGGCCGGGGGCCGGGCGAGTTCGTCCGTCGGCTGCGGGCCGTCGCCGTCCGGCAGGTCGATGCATATCCCGCCGGACCGGCCACCCGCCCAAACGCCTTGCTCCGCCGGTGTCGTCACCTCCATGCCAGCCCTGTCTCCCGTGCGTCGGCGCCGTGTCACCGCGGAGGATAGCCCACGACCGGTCCCCGTCCGACCGAGCGACCGGCCCGCGGACACGCGGGGCGGCGGCCCGGGAACCGGAGGGGATCCGCCGCCGCCGGATCGGGTACAACAGCGGGCATGACGCTCTTCTACTGCTCGAAGTGCGGCGCGGTGCTGACACCTGAGCTGACGGCGCTGGCGGCCGTCCCCGACCCCCTTGCCCTCCCGCTCGGATCGCGCGGCCGGGGCGGGGAGCCGCGCCGCGCACCCTCCACGGTGCCCGCCGGTCACTACGCGGTCGACCCCGAGCCCTGGGGAGCGCCGTTCGTCCCGCGCCGCGCGGGCGAGCGCCCGGGGCCGGCCCGGCCGCGCGGGCTACCGGTGCCCGGCGACGTGGTGTCCACGGGAACGCGGAACACGGTGGTCGTCCACCCTGACGACGTGCCCGGTCTCCGGCCGCCGCCCGGAGGGCGCGGTGACCACGGCTGCTGCGGCCCGACCGGGGCCGACGGCCTCAACCTGGCCTGCTCCTGCGGAGTCCGGCTCGCGACCCTGGCGGCGGACTGCCTCGGTCCGTACGAACTGCACCTCGACCCGGTGCGGGTGTACGCGTTCGACGCGTAGGGCACCCGGGGCGGCCCGGCCGGAAAGCACGACGGCGGGTTGCGTCCCGTCCGGGGCCTCGGGAGAGTGGGGGGATGACGGACGCTGACGCGATGATGCTGGCCGTGGCACTGGAGGAGGCGCGGGCCGGGCTCGCGGAGGGCGGCATCCCGATCGGGGCGGCGCTCTTCGGGCCCGACGGCGTGCTGCTCGGGCGCGGCCACAACCGCCGTGTCCAGGACGGCGATCCGTCCGTGCACGCCGAGACGGCGGCCTTCCGCGCGGCGGGCCGGCTGCGCGGCTACGGGCGGACCACGATGGTCACCACGCTCTCGCCCTGCTGGTACTGCAGCGGCCTGGTACGGCAGTTCGGCATCGGCCGGCTGCTGGTGGGGGAGGCCCGGACGTTCCACGGCGGGCACGACTGGCTGGCCGAGCACGGGGTGGCGGTGACCGTCCTGGACGACGCGCGGTGCGCGGCGCTGATGCGGGACTTCATCGCCACCCGGCCCGAACTCTGGTACGAGGACATCGGGCAGTAGCCGGCGGGATCCGCCTCCGGCGAGGGGGTCAGGCCCAGAACGCGTCCCCGACCTCCAGGTCCGCCACGCACTCGTCCAGGTCCGTCACCTTCTCGCCGACGATCCGGAACATGATGCCGCCCATCGCGTCCATGCTCCGCCCGGCCCGCTCGGCGGTGGCCCGGTGCACCGACATGACGTGGCCCCGGCCGTCGGCGAACAGGTGCTGCAGCTCGACCCGGAACGTCCCGCCGCTGCGCTCGGCGAGCTGCCGGTAGTAGCCGAGGACGGCGTCCTGGCCCTTGAAGTCGCCGGACAGCGGGTGACTGCCGGGAACGTGGTGGGTGGCGTCCTTCGCGATGATCTCGGACAGCGCCCCCATGTCGCCCCGGGAGAAGGCGTCGTATCCCCTGCGGACGAGTGCGGCGTGCGGATGCTCAGCCATGGCGAGCCATCCCCTTCACAGTGGTTTGTCCAGGATCTCCAGCTTGTCACCACCGCGCCCGCCCATCCACCCGCCGCGGCCGCCGCCCGCCGTTGGACAATCGGGGGTATGAGCGAATCTGCGCAGCAGGGCCCGCCGCCGGCCGCCCGCGGGGCGGGCCGTGACCGCGACGAGCAGGGCAGGGCCCGCAACGCGCGCCCGCGCGACGGCCTCGGCCGGCCGCTGCCGTACGGCGCGGCGGGCGTGACCAGGCAGGCCGAGGGGGTGATCCGCTCCCCGCAGGAGACCCTCGCCGAGGCGCAGCGGCTGCTGGACGCCGGCCGGCCGTTCCACGCGCACGAGGTGTTCGAGGACAGGTGGAAGTCGGCCCCGGAGCCGGAGCGCGAGCTGTGGCGGGGCCTGGCCCAGTACGCCGTCGGCCTGACCCACGCCGCCCGGGGCAACACCGCGGGCGCCACCGCACTGCTGGCCAGGTCGGCCGCCGCGCTCGCCGCCTTCGCACCGGACCCGCCCTACGGGATCGACGCCGCCGGGCTGGCCCGGTGGGCGGCGGACCGGGCGGGGGCCCCCGGGGAGGTCAGTCCGCCGGCGCCGCCCCGGCTGCGGGGCTGACCGCCTCGCCCGCCCGGGCCGCCGGCGCCCGGGCGGGCAGCCCCCGCACGTCCGCGTCGAAGCGGGTCGCGGCGTGCTCCCGCGAGCAGGTGTCCAGCACGACCACCGAGGTCAGCCCGGTGAAGGCGGCGGGCACGGCCGTCGGGCCGGACCCTCCGCCCGGCGGCAGGTGCCGCCGCAGCCGCCCGAGGCCCCGGCAGTGCCGGGCGAAGACCCGGCGTGCCGTCCGGCGTCCGCGGGCCCGCTGGCCGGCCAGTGCCTCGGCCGGGGCGACGTCCAGCAGCACCAGGTGCAGTTCGCGCCCGCCGCGGCCGACCTCGCCGGCCAGCCACCGCCGCATCCAGGCCCGGCTGCCGCAGTCGTGCACCATCAGCGGGCCGCCCCCGCGCACCGCTGCCCGCAGCCGCCGGAAGTACGTCAGCCGCGCCCACGGCCGGTACACCGCGTACGGCAGCGCCGCCGGCATCACGGCCTCGCACGCCAGATGGACGTCGCGCGGATCGACCACGGCCACGCCGGGCGGGCGTCGCCGCAGCAACGTGCTCTTGCCGCTGCCGGGCAGGCCGGAGACGATCACCACGGCGTCCGGCGGATAGCGCAGCACCGCCGCGCCGGGCCGTCGCCGGAGGTCCACCAGGCCGCGCGGAGGCGGCAGCGCCCCCGCTGCCGCGCCCGTGCCGCCCGTGCCGCCCGTGCCGTTATCGCCCACCGCTGCTCCCTGCCCCGTCGTGATCACTCCACAGCCTCCCACGGGTGCTCGCGGACGGGAGCGGCCGCTTACCCGGCGAGGTGGCGCGCCACGCTCTCCCGGGCGCGGTGCGTGGTGAGATCGAGGGTGTGCAGGGCCTCCCGGCCCGGGCCCCGGCCCTCGAACAGGGCGAGCAGCAGGTCGGCTGCCTCGACCGCGTCCCGCCCGGCGGCGCGCGCCGACGCGTCCGCGCGGAGCAGGGCCTCGTCGCCGTCGACCTCCAGCGGCGGGGACTCCCCGGCCGGGACGGGGAACGGCCGGCGGTCACGTTCGGCGGCGCCGGCGGCCCAGCGCGCCTCCAGCGCCGCGCGGAGCGCAGGGCCGGTGGCGCCGGCCCGCGCCAGGGCGAGGGCGGTGGCGCCGTCCGGCTCGTGGAGCAGTCCGAGGAGCAGACGGCCGGTGTCGGCCTGCCGGTGGCCACGGCCCTGGGCCTCCCGGCGGGCTTCGTCGAGCACCTGGCGGAGGGAAGCGGAGAGCGGCAGCTGCATGCTCCGACAGTAGCGGCCATCCGGCTTGCCCGGCAGTGGAGTTGGCCGCCCGGCCGGCCGTGCGGCCGGGCCCGCCGGTACCGTCGCCCGGTGCTCGCACGGTTGCTCCGGCCGGGGGCGGCGGCCCGGTGCGGAGGTGCGGGGCGGGCCGGCGGCGGGGTCGGACGAGCCTTGACGTGCCTAATGGTCTATGCCAATCTCCCTCCAGGTCCGGACCACGGCACGGCCGGTCCGGGCCGCCCGGCGGACGGCTGACGCCCCGTCGGCCACGGCTGTGCCCCACAACCACGCCCGCGCCCACAACCACGCCCACGCCCACGGCTGCGCCCGCAGCCACGCCCGCAGCCACGCCCACGGCTGCGCCCCCGGGGAAGGATGGCTCCACATGTCCCTGGCGGCCTATGCGGCGGCGACCTCCTGCATCCAGGGCGGCACCCTGCGCTTCACCGTGACCGGGCACGGGCCGGGCCGGGTGAGCGTCGAGGACGCCGTGGACGGCCGCCAGGTGCACCGGGCCGAAGTGGACAGCGGCAGCTGGGAGCTGGCGATCGGGCGCGACTGGCGCAGCTCGCTCTACCGCGCGGTCTTCACCCCCGGTGACGGGGAGGGCGGCGAGGTCTGGTTCGTGGTGCGCCCCGCCGGGGCGGCGCCGCGCTCGCCCGTGCTGCTCTCCGTCCCGTTCGCCACCTGGCAGGCGTACAACCGGGCCGGCGTACCCGGCGAGGGCCTGTACTGGACCGAGGACCCGCACCGCGCGGCGCGCGCCGGCTTCGACCGCCCCGGCGGCGGCCCGCCCCCCGAACGCTGGGAGGACGGGCTGATGCGCTGGCTGCGCGCGCACGGCCCGGACGTCGACTACTGCTCCAACCTGGATCTGCACCTCGATCCGCAGGCCCTCCTCCCGTACCGGCTGCTCGTGGTGAACGGGCACGACGAGTACTGGAGCCGGGAGATGCGCGACCGGGTGGAGGGCTTCGTCCGCGCCGGCGGCAACCTCGCCGTCTTCGGGGCGAACACCGCCTGGTGGCAGATGCGCCTGGAGGACGGCGGCCGCACCATGGTCTGCTACCGGGACGCCGCCGCCGACCCGGTCGCCGCCACCGCGCCGGAGCTGGCCACCGTCGAGTGGTCGAGCGCGCCCGTGAACCGGCCCGAGAACACCCTCACGGGGCTCAGCTTCCGTCACGGCGCCGGTTGTTGGGGCCCCGGCATGCCCGAGATGTACCGCGAGGCCTACACCGCGGCGTTCGCCGGGCACTGGGTCTTCGAGGGCACCGGCCTCGCCGACGGCGACCGCTTCGCCCTCGGAGCGCTCGGCTACGAGACCGACGCCGCCGAACTCGACTTCGGCGACGGGGTGCCGGTCGCCACCGGCCGCGACGGCACACCGCCCTCGTTCACCGTGCTGGCCACCGCCGACCTGCGGCACTGGGACGCCCACGGGCAGGGCGGCTGGGCCGTGATGGGCGTCTTCGACGCCGGCGCCGGGACGGTGTTCAACGCCGGCACCGTCAACTGGGGCGCGGCGCTGGACGATCCGGTGGTGGCCCGGATCACCGCGAACGTACTGGCGCGGCTCTCCGCCAGGGCCCGGCCCGACCGCTGGACGGCACTCGGCGCCGCACCCGGCGCGGTCGCGCTGGCCGGCGCCGGCTCCTGGCTCTTCGCCGCGCTGGCGGACGGCACGCTCGGGGTCAGACCCGCCGGCCCGCAGAACGTGCCGCTGCGCCGGATCGGGGCGGCCGACGGCGTCGTCGCGCTGGCCGCCCCGCGCGAGGCCGTGGCCGGCGGGCCGTTCGCCCTGTACGGGGCGGACCGGGCGGGCCGGCTGCTGATCCGCTCCGCCCGGCCCGAGAAGGCCGACTGGACGGTGGCAGGCCGCTGCCCGCCGGGCACCAGGGCGCTCGCGGCCTGCGACGGCAGGCTGTTCGCGCTGGACGGGGACGGCGCGCTGCACTGCGCTCCGCAGGGCCGCCCGGCCGACGGGTCGGCCCGCAGCTGGGCCCGCCTGGAGCCCCCGGGCCGGCTGCTGGCCCTGACCGCGCTCAACGGCCGGCTCTACGCGGTGGACGACCGCGGCGTCCTGCTGCACCGGCTGCCTGCCCCGGAGGACCCGTGGCGCGAACTCGGGCCGGCGGGCGGCAGCGTGCTGCTGGCCGGCCAGGCGGGCCGGCTCGTCGGCCTGGGCGCGGACGGCCTGCTGCGCTCGCGCGGCGTCCTGCCGTCCGGCGCCCCACAACCCGATCGGCCCGATCGGTCCGAGCAGTCCGAGCGGTCCGTGGGGTCAGAGCAGGCCCGGGCCCCGGGCCGGAGCACAGCGCAGGCGAGTCGTCCGGCCGCTGCGGCCGGAGTGAGGAGAACAGGTCATGGCGCAGCCGACGGCTGACGGGAGAACCGGGCGGATCCCGGTGGAGTTCAGCGCGGAGTGGTCCGGCACCGCACCGCTGACCTGGGGCCAGCGGGCCATCTGGTCGGCGATCGAGCGCACCAGGCCGGGGGACCGGTACTTCAACTTCTGCCGGACCCTGCCCCTCCCGAAGCCGTACCCGCTGGAGCAGGTCCTGGCGGCCGTCCGATTCGTGGTCGAGCGGCACGAGTCGCTGCGGACCAGGCTGTCGCCGGCCTGCAGCGAGCCGCACCAGGTGGTGAGCGCCGCCGGGGTGATCGAGGTGGACGTCGTGGAGGTCGCGGCGGACGACCGCCTGGCGGCCTCCCGGATCGCCGCCCGCTTCGCCGCCCGGGGCTTCGACTACGAGCAGGAGTGGCCCGTCCGGATCGCGGTGCTGACCAGCGGCGGCGTCCCGTCCGAAGTGGTGCTGGGGTTCTGCCACCTGGCGGCCGACTACGAGGGCACCGGGTTCCTGCTGCGGGACCTGCGGGCCGCACTGGCCGGGCGGGCACGGAGCCTTCCGCCGGCTGCGCGCCCCTCGGAGCTGGCGTTCCACCAGGAGTCCGCGGAGGGCCGCAGGTTCGCCGATGCCGCAGCCGACCACTGGGCCCGTTCGTACCGGCGGATCCCGGTCTCGATGTTCACCGAGGAGCGCTTCACCCCGGCCGAACCGCGCTACCAGCGAATGGAGTTGGTCTCCCCGGCGCTGGCGGTGGCACTGCCCGCGGTGGCCGCGCGGCTGGCCGTCAGTACGTCGACGGTGCTGCTCGCCGCCACCGGGTCGGTGCTGCGCGCCCGGACGGGGCACGACACCTGCGCGGTGCTCGCGATCGCCGGCAACCGGATCGCGCCGACGGCCCGCGAGATCGTCTCCACGATGTCGCTGGAGGCGCTGGTGGTCCTGCCGTTCGAGGGCGTCACGGGTTTCGAGCAGGCGGTGGCGGCCACCGGGCGGGCGGCCATGGCCGGGTACCGGTTCGGCTCGTACGACGAGCGGGACCGGGACCGCGTGGTGGCCGTGGAGAGCGCCCGGCGGGGCGAGCGGGTGCACCCGTACTGCTGTGTCAACGACCTGCGCGGCGCCCGCCAGGAGCGCGGCGGGGTGCGTCCGCCGCAGGGTGTCCACCCGGCCGCGCTGCTGGACGCCTCGACGGTGCTGGAGCTGTCGCCGCTGGAGCAGCTGGGCTGCCGCTTCTGCCTGCACTTCGCCGACGCCCCGGGGGCGTTGTCGATCCGGATCACGGCGGACACCGGGTACCTGCCGGTGTCCGGCATGGCCGGCTTCCTCCGGGAGACGGAGCGGTTGGTGGTGGCCGCGTACGACGGTGACGTGCCGGTGGGCGCTCCGCCCGGCCGGGTGTGAGGCGATCTGCGGCAGATCCTTGACCGCCCACTTGGTCTATGCCAATCTCTCACCTGGTCTGGACCACTTCCTCCTCCAGGGGCAGGCGGGCCGGCCCGGACGTCACGGGGAGAGTGTCGAGTTCCATGCACAGAGCCAGATCCGGCGTACCCGGACAGAGCATCGCGCGCCCGGCCGAGCGGACCGTACACGGGCTGCTGGAGATCAGGTCGCAGGCCCAGCCCGACCGGGTCGCGATCAGCACCGACGCCGGGCAGAGCCTGACCTTCGCCGACTGGCAGGCCCGGTCCACCGCGCTGGCCACCGTCCTGCTCCGGCGCGGCGTAGGGCGCGGCGACCGGGTCGGCCTGCGGTTCGGGCTCCGCGACTGGCCCCGGTTCGCGATCGGCTACTGCGCGGTGGCGATGGCCGGAGCGGTCGCCGTACCGGTGTCCGACCGGCAGCCCGCCGAGGCCCTGCGCCACATCCTGACCCACTGCGGTGCGGCCGGCCTGATCACCGGGGACGACACCGACGCACCCGGCGGGCCCTGGTGGACGGCCGGCGCCGACGAACTCGCGGCCGAAACGGCCGGGGACCCGGGCGAACTGCCGCAGGTCACCGCCGCCGACCTGGCCCAGGTGCTGTACACCTCCGGAACCACCGGCCGCCCCAAGGGCGTTCTGGCAGCCCACGGGAACATCACCCACGGCACCCGGCCCACCGCCCGGCACCGGCCGCTCGCGCACTCCGAGGAGTTCCTGCACTCCTTCGCGGTCGGCACCAACGCCGGGCAGACGATGCTGGTCAACGCGCTCGACGCGCACGCCGGAGCGCTGGTCGCCACCCACTTCACCCCGGGCCGCTTCGCCCGGCTGATCGAACAGCGCGCCGTGGGCAGCGTGTTCGTCGTCCCGGCGATGGCCGCCGAACTGCTGCACGCCGAGGTGCACACCCGCTTCGACCTCTCCTCGGTCCGCCTGCTCGGCTCCACCGCCGCGGCGCTGCCGCCCAGCGTGGCCACCGCACTCACCGGGGCCTTCCCGAACGCCACCGTGGTCAACTACTACACGTCCACCGAGGCGGCACCCGCGCAGACCGCGATGATCTACGACCCCCAGCGCCCCACCGCGCTCGGCCGGGCCGCGCAGGGCTCGGTGATGGTCTCCGGCCCGGACGGACACCCGCTGCCGCCGGGCGAGCCCGGCGACGTCCACCTGCGCTCGGCCGCCCACCAGCGCTCCTACTACCGGGACGCCGAGGCGAGCGCCGCCGTCTTCCGCACCGGCTGGATCCGGATGGGCGACGTGGGCTACCTGGACGAGGACGGCTACCTGCACCTGGTGGACCGCGAGTCGGACGTCATCAAGTCCGGTGCCCACAAGGTCTCCACGCTCCAGGTCGAGGCCGCCGCCCTGGAACACCCCGCAGTCGCCGCGATCGCCGTGGTCGGCCTCCCGCACCCGGTGCTCGGCATGAGCGTCGGCGCGGCCGTCGTGACCACCGGCGAAGCGGCCTTCGACCCGGCCGCCCTGCGGGCCTTCCTCACGGAGCGCCTCGCCGCGCACGAGATCCCGACCCGGATCGTCACGATCGACGCCCTGCCGCGCAACGAGGGCGGCAAACCGCTCAAGCGCGCCGTCCGCGACCTGCTCACCGCCCCGGCCTGACCCCCAGCAGGCACCCCGGCCCCGTGCGGGCCGCCGCCCCACGTCCCGCCCCTCGCCGCCCCAGGCACCCGAGCCCCGAAGTGAGCAGCCGATGCACGACGACACCCCGGCCCGGAGCACCCCCGCCGGTGCCCCCACCCCCACCGGCCGGCTGCGCGCCACCCTCGCCCGGCTGGCCGCCGAGGCCACCGACGGAGAGCTGACCGCCGCCGAACTGCTGGCCGCCGCCGGCACCCCGTTCGTCGTGCTGGGCGTCGGCTCGCTCGCCCAACTGAGGTTGCTGGACGCGGTGGAGAGCCGGTACGAGGTGTTCTTCGACCTCGCGGGACCGGTCGGCTTCCCGCCCAGCCTCGAAGCCCTCGCCGACCACCTCGCCACCGAGCACGGCGTCATCGAACACCCCGTCACCGGGCACACCGAGCCCGGCCGGTCTGCCGCCACCGCCGAGGGCCCCGCATGAGCGGCGGCCACGGCGGCGCGGCTCCGACCGTGCCCGGCAGCGTGCACAGCTACCCGCTGACCGCCGACCAGCGCCGGCTGTGGTTCCTCCAGAAGCTCCGGCCCAGGGACGCCGGCTACAACATGTACCTGGCCCACCGCTGGCGCGGCCCGCTCTCCGTCCCCGCACTCGGCGCGGCGCTCGCCCGGCTCACCGCCCGGCACGAAGTGCTGCGGACCAGCTTCGACGTGGTCGGCGACCGGCCGCTCCAACTGGTCGGCGAACCGGCCGCCGTGCCCGTCGAGACCGTCGACCTCGCCGCCGAGGCCGGCGGCGCCCCGGTGACCGGCGAGCTGATCACCGAAGTGACCGCCCGGCGCGCCAACGCGCCGTTCGACCTGGCCGCAGGGCCGCCGCTGCGGCCCACCGTCTACCGGATCGGTCCGGACGACCAGATCTTCACCCTCGTCATGCACCACATCATCTCCGACGGCTGGTCCGCCCGGCTGATGTGGGAGGAACTGCTCGTCCACTACCGGGCCGAGCTGGCCGGTGCGGCATCCGAACTTCCTGCACCCGGTGCCCAGTTCGGCGAGCACGCGGCCGCCGAGGCGGCCCGCCTGGACGGGCCCTCCGGGGAGGCCGACTTCGAGTACTGGCGGACCAAACTGGCCGGCGTCCCGCCGCTGGTGCTGCCGACCGACCGGCCCAGGCCCGACCGCCCGGGCGCCGAGGCCGAGTTCGGCATCCTCCGGCTGGACACCGCGCTCACCGCCGCCGTCGAGCGGTTCGCCCGCGAGCAGCGCTGCACCCCCTTCATGGTGCTGCTCGCCGCCTACCAGGTCCTGCTCGCGCGCTGGTCGGGCCAGCACGACTTCGCGATCGGCACGCCGGTGGCCGGCCGCAACCTGGTCGGACACGAGTCGGCGCTCGGCTGCTTCAGCAAGACGGCGGTGGTCCGCGCCGACCTCTCCGGCGACCCGGACTTCCGCACGGTGCTGCGCCGGGTCCGCTCCGCCGTCATGGGCGCGCTCGGCCACCAGGACGTCCCGCTGGAGCGGCTGATGCCCGCCCTCGGCATCGCCCGGGAGCGCAACAGGACACCGCTCTTCCAGACCGTCTTCGTCATGCAGAGCCAGAACGAGGTGACCGCTGCCGACTCCGGCGCCCCCGAGGGGGTGATCCTGGAGCCGGTCGACGCGGGTTTCGCCCAGGCCAAGTTCGATCTGCTGCTGGACATCTGGCGGGACGCCGACGGGATGCTCGCCTCGTTCTGCTTCAACCGCGGACTCTTCGACCAGCACACCGTCACGGCCGTCCCCGAGCGCTACCGCCTGCTGCTGGAGCAGGTCATCGGCGACCCCGCACTCCCGGCCCGCGGCGACTGACGGGGCGCCGTCGGCCCGGTTTCCGGACAGCGCCGTCCGGTGCGCCGGAAGCACCTCGCGCGCCCCCGTCCGCTCCCCTGCCCGGCGGGCCCGTTGTTCCTATGGTTGGTCGCCGGGCACAGTCGAACCGGGGGGACGCGATGACACGGCGCTGGTTGATCACGGGGTGTTCGTCGGGGCTCGGTCTCGCGCTGGCCACGGCGGTGGCGGGCGCGGGGGACGAGGTGGTGGCGACGACGAGACGCCCCGGCGCGCTGGCCGCACTGGCCGCGGCGCACCCGGGGCGGGTGACGGAGGCGGTCGTCGACGTCCGGGACGCCGGGCAGTGCCGGGCCGCGGTCGATCTCGCGGTCGAGCGGCTGGGCGGGGTGGACGTCCTGGTGAACAACGCGGGGAACGGGCTGTTCGGGGCCGTCGAGGAGGTGACCGACGAGGAGCTGCGCGAGCAGCTGGAGGTGCTCGTGGTGGGCCCCTGGCGGCTCGCCCGGCAGGTGCTGCCGCTGATGCGGGCGCAGGGCGGCGGCCACATCGTCAACGTCTCCTCGCTCGCCGGCCGGATGGCCTTTCCCGGCCTGGCCGCGTACACCGCGGGCAAGTACGCGCTGGAGGGGATGAGCCAGGCCCTCGCGGCCGAGGCCCGGCCGTTCGGGATCCGGGTGACGGTGCTGGAGCCCGGCGGCTTCTCGACCCGCTACGGGACTTCGCTGGTCGAGGCGGCCACCCGCATCCCGGCGTACGCGGACGCGGTGGATCCGATGATGGTGCAGCTGCGGGGGATGGAGCACAACGGTGAGCTCAACCGGCCGGAGGACTTCGCCGCCCAGGTGCTGCGCGCGGTGGCCGCCGAAGCCGTCCCGCTGCGGCTCCCGGTCGGCGAGGACGCGTTCGGCTTCCTGGCGTTCGAGCAGACGGCGGCGGCGCAGGAGCTGGCCGCGGCCCGGGAGTTCGCCCGCGCGGCGGTGCCCGGCCCGCGCCCCTGAGGGGCGGGCCGGGCACCGCACGGCGGGTGCGGCGTCAGTGCACCCAGCCGGCGTAGCGCTGCGCGAAGCGGGTGCCGGTGCCGGCCGTCACGACGACGTCGTAGCGGCCCTGGCGGTCCAGCGGCCAGGGCAGGTCGACCTGCTTGCCGGGCTTCACCCAGACCGTCCGGGTGGCGCCGTCGAAGTCGTTCGGGGCGGCCGTGAAGCTGATGTCCGTCATGCCGTCGTTGACCAGCTGCAGGGTCAGCCTGGACGAGTTGCTCAGGTCGGCGGTGACGATGGGCACGCCGACGTCGTTGTGCCCCTCCCGGCCGTCGCGGACGACGGTGCCGGCGAAGCGGCGGACGAAGCCGTCCGGGCCGTGCACGGTGAAGTCGTAGCGTCCGTTGGTCCGGGCGGCGTCCCAGAGGTAGCTGCGGGTGGCTCCCGGGGCGACGGTGAACGGCGTGCCCGCGAACGGCAGGACGATGTTCGGGTAGACGGTGTAGGGGAAGGCCACCGAGCCGTCGTTGGTCATCGTGCAGGTCACCAGACCCGTCCGGCGGTCCACCTCGACGTCCGCCCAGGGCTGGTAGGGCAGCGGCCGGTGCGGACGGTCGCCGCGCTCGGTGGTGGGCATGGCCTGGGTGCCGGTGGGGGGGAGGGTGACGGTGGGGAGTTTGGTGGCGGCGTCGGCCTTGGCCATGAGGGTGGTGGTGTCGGGGAGTTGGGGTATGGAGTAGTCGGGGTTGGTGAAGTCGAAGCAGCTGGTGAGGTCGCCGCAGATCTGGCGGCGCCAGGTGGAGATGTTGGGTTCGGTGACGCCGGTGACGGTTTCGAGGAAGCGCAGGACGGAGGTGTGGTCGAAGACCTGGGAGTTGACGTAGCCGCCGCGGGACCAGGGGGAGGCGACCCAGAGGGGGACGCGGTTGCCGAGGCCGATGGCGCGGCCCTGGGTGAATTCTTCGGGGGTGCCGGGTTCGGGGGTGGGGGGGATCATGTGGTCGAAGTAGCCGTCGTTCTCGTCGTACATGACGAGGAAGACGGTGTGTTTCCAGACTTCGGGGTTGGACATGAGGGACTGGAGGGCGGTGTTGACCCAGTGGGCGCCGTAGGCGGGGCCGGCGTTGGGGTGTTCGGAGAAGAGGTAGGGGGCGACGAGCCAGTTGACGGTGGGCAGGGTGCCGTCCTTGCAGTGGGTGTCGAAGGCGGTGGGGTCGAACTTGGTCATGGCGTTGATGTAGCGGGGGTCGGTGGTGGGGAAGGTGTGGAACTGTTTGAAGTAGGAGAGGGCGTTGTCGTCGTAGTCGCCGGTGCGGTCGTCCTTGCTGGGGTTGTGGTAGACGCGCCAGGTGATGCCGGCGTTCTGGAGGCGTTCGGCGTAGGTGGTCCAGTCGGCGACGGGGTTGTCGGTGACGGGGGTGTTGTCGATCCAGGGGCCGGTGGTGCCGTCGCGGCCGG
>NZ_JBHUWW010000107.1:0-31745 GCF_042669755.1 Kitasatospora sp. NPDC057223
CGGCCCGACGGGCTACGTCCGCCGCACCCCCGCCCCGGGTCCGCTCAGCACGACGGCGGTCAGCGCGAGCAGCGCCAGGACGAGCAGCACCAGCCGTCCGCCGGACACCGGCCCCGCCAGGTGCACGCCGAGGACGGGCAGCGCCGTGCCGAGCGCCGTGCCGAGGCTGCGGACCATGTTGACCATGCCGCCGCCCACCGCCGAGGACCGCGCCGGGATCGCTCGCATCACCAGCGCGTTGTTGGCCGGCAGCAGCAGGCCCAGCCCGTACCCGATCACCGGCAGGAGCAGCACCGAGGACACCTCGCCCGGCGGGAGCAGCGCGAGCAGGGCGAGCCCGGCCCCGGCCGTGCCGGCGCCCCGGCGGCAGCGGGTGCTGTCCGACCGGTGGGGCATCAGCCGGCCGCCGACGGTCGCGGCCAGCGCGAACGCGGCCGGCAGCAGGGTGATCACCAGGCCGGCCCGGGCCACCGGGACACCCGCCTCGGCCAGCGTCATCGGGCCGAGCACGAGCGGACAGAACAGCAGCAGGTACCCGAGCAGGGCGACGGCCAGACCGGCCCGGATGCCCGGGGTGGCGACCAGGCCGGGGGCGATGATCGGGCGGTCGGCCCGCTGCTCCTGCCGCGCGAGGGCGACGGCGAGCACTCCGGCCGTCAGCACCAGGGCGGCCGCGGCCCAGCCGGGCAGCGGCAGTCCGGAGGCGGCCGAGAGGGCGAGCAGCAGCGCCGCCGAGGCCCCGGCCAGCAGCAGGAGCCCGGCCAGGTCGAACCGGCCCTCCCGGGCCGCGGGGGCGTCCGGGCGGCCCTCGGGGTGGGTGCGGGGCAGCAGGAACCAGCCTGCCAGGATGCCGAGCACCCCGATGGGTACGTTGATCCAGAACGCCCAGCGCCAGGACGCGTGCTGCACCAGCAGCCCGCCGAGGGTCGGGCCGAGGGCGAGCCCCAGCCCCTGGGCGGCGGCCTGGATGCCGAGCGCGCCGCACATCGCCCGGCCGGGGACGCCGCGGGCGACCAGGGCGACGCTGTTCGCCTGCATCATCGCGCCGCCGACCGCCTGGACGGCCCGGCAGGCGATCAGCACGCCGAGGCTGCCGGCGAACCCGGCCCCGAGCGAGGCGAGCGCGAAGACCGCGAAACCCCAGAGGTACATGGTCTTGCGGCCGACCAGGTCGGAGAGCCGGCCGATCGGGGCCAGCAGGGCGACCAGGACCAGCAGGTACGCGAGCGCGACCCATTCGACGGTGGCGAGGCCCGCTCCGAAGCGGTGGCTCAGGGCGGGGAGGACGAGGGCGGTGATGCTGGCGGTGAGCTGTCCGAGGAAGGCGCCGAGGCAGACGGTGCCGACGGCGAGCCAGTGCGCGTGCCGCCACCCGGCCACGCCGCGCGGGCGGGGGTGTTCGGCGAGCAGCCGGCTGTCCAGCAGCCGGGTGCCGAGGGACGGCGCGGCGGGGGCGGGGCGGTCGGTGCTCATGAGGCGAATATATCTGACACCGATCTGTTCTGTTATCGACCTGGTCTGTTGTCGACCTGGTCTACTGCCGACCGGATCTGCCGTCGGACGGACGGCCCGGGGCGCCGCAGCCGGGACCGCCGGGGCCCTCCGGGCCAGCCGCTAGGCTCTTGGCCATGCCGCCACAGCCCGACCCCGACCCGATCACAGCACCCTCCCACCCGGAGGGGACGACCGGCGGCACACCTCGCGGCACACCCGGCGGCGTCCCGGGCGACGACCCCGAGACCTCCCGCGCGGTCGAACGCGCACGGCTGCTCACCGACGTCGTCACCCGGCTTCGCCGCGCCCTGCGCAGCAGCATCCGCACCGACTACCCGTGGGAGTCGCTGCCGATGGCCCAGATCGAGCTGCTGCAGACGCTGGCCGCCGCCCCCCTGCGGGTCGGCGAGCTGGCGGCGCGCCAACGGCTGGCACCGAACACCGTCAGCGGCCTGATCAGCAAGCTGCTGGAAGCCGGGTTCGTCGACCGGCAGGCCGACCCGGGGGACCGCCGCACCGCCCGGATCGCCCTCACCGAGCAGGGCTACCGGCAGCTGGAGGACTGGCAGCGCGCCCACGAGCGCCGCATCGCCGACGCCCTGGACAGCATCTCCCCCGCCGACCGGGACGCGGTGATGGCCGCTCTCCCGGCCCTGGAGAACCTGGCCCGCGCGCTCGCGACGCCCGCCGCCCCCGAGGAGCGCCCGCCCCGTACGGTCTGATCCCCCGGCACCGGACCGTACGGTCCCGCACCGGCCCGGGCCGGCCGGGTGTCAGAACAGCGTCCCGCCGCCCTCCAGGTCCAGCAGCAGGCGCTTGCGCTCCACCCCGGCCGCGAAGCCGGTCAGCGCGCCGCTCGCGCCCATCACGCGGTGGCAGGGCCGGACCACCAGCAGCGGGTTGGCGCCGACCGCGCCGCCCACCGCCCGGACGGCGCTCGGCGGGACGCCGGCCATCAGCGCCAGCTCCCCGTAGGTGACGGTGGCGCCGTACGGGATCTCGTCGAGGGCCGCCCAGATCCGCTGCCGGAACTCGGTGCCGGCCGGTGCCAGCGGCAGGTCGAAGGTGGTCCGCTCGCCGGCGAAGTAGGCCGTGAGCTGGGCCACGGCGGCCGCCAGCGCCGCCGGGTCGCACACCCAGTCGTCGGCGGGCTCGCTTACCGCGCCCTTCTGCCCGGGCGCGGTCACCGTGGCCAGCGCCGCCGGGCCGTCGCCGTCCCGGACCCCGCTGAGCAGCAGCAGGCCCAGCGGACTCTCCATCGTGGTGAAAACGACCGTGCTCACGCCGGGCCCCTCAGCTGCGCGGGGACGCCGCGGCCGTTCACGGCGGGACCGTCGCCGACCGGGCCGTCGCCGGCGGAACCGTTCACGGCCGGAGCCGTCTGCGGCGCCTTCTTCTCGGACACGGCGGCCCAGAGCCGGTGCACCGCGTACGAGCGCCAGGGTGCCCAGGCCTGTGCGGTCAGGGTGGCGTTCTTCGGGTCGCCGAGGGCGCCGAGCCGCACCAGGCCGTGCCGGACGCCGACATCCCCCGGCAGGAAGACATCGGGGTCGGCGAGCGCCCGCATCCGCAGGTAGCCGACCGTCCAGGGGCCGATGCCGGGCAGGGCGAGCAGGTCGGCGGCGGCCTGCTCGCGGTCCACCCCGCCGTCCAGGCGCACACTGCCGTCGGCGAGGGCCGCGCAGAGGCCGGTGAGGGCGCGCTGGCGGGCGGCGGGCATCGCGAAGTCCGCCGGGTCGGCGAGCGCCAGGGCGGCTGCGGTCGGGAACAGCCGGTGCAGTCCGCCGCTCGGCTCGGGCAGCTTCGCGCCGTACTTCTCGGTCAGCCGGCCCGCCAGGGTGCGGGCGGCGACGACGGTGACCTGCTGGCCGAGCACGGCGCGGACGGCCAGCTCGTGCGGGTCGACGTGGCCGGGCGAGCGCAGGCCCGGCCTGGCCCGGACGTAGCCGCCGAGGAGCGGGTCGGCACCGAGCTGCTCGTCCACCGCGTCCGGGTCGGCGTCGAGGTCGAAGAGCGCGCGCAGGCGGTGCACGGCGGTGGTCAGGTCGCGCAGGTCGGCGAGCCGGATCCGGCAGTCGAGCCAGCCGCGGGTCCGGGGCTCGTCGAACGCCAGCCCGTCCACCTCGGCGATGCCGTGCCCGTACGGGAGCGCGAGGGTGCGGCGGTAGGTGCGGGTGCCGGGCCGCGCGCCGGGCACGACCTCCTCCACGCCGGGGACGGCGCGCAGCGCCAGGAAGTCGATCAGGTGCTCGCTGTCGAGCGCGCCCCGGTACGCGAGGCGCAGCGAGAGGCCGCCGGCCGGGCCCGCCGTGCGACGGCCGGCCGCCACCTCGTCGCGCAGGCCGCTGGGCGTGCGGTCGTAGACCTCGCGGACGGTGTCGTTGAACTGCCGTACGGAGGAGAAGCCGGAGGCGAACGCGACCTCGGTGACGGGCAGGTCGGTGGTCTGGAGCAGCAGCCGGGCGGTCTGGGCGCGGCGGGCGCGGGCCAGCGCGATCGGGCCGGCGCCGAGTTCGGCGGTGAGCTGGCGCTGGAGCTGGCGGGAGCTGTACCCGAGGCGGCCGGCCAGGCCCGCGACGCCGTCGCGGTCCACCACGCCGTCGCCGATCAGCCGCATCGCGCGGCCGACCAGGTCGGCCCGGTGGTTCCACTCCGGGGAGCCGGGCACGGAGTCCGGGCGGCAGCGGCGGCAGGCCCGGAAACCGGCGCCCTGGGCTGCGGCGGCGGTGGGGTAGAACGTACAGTTGGCACGTTTCGGGGTCACGGCCGGGCAGCTGGGCCGGCAGTAGATGCCGGTCGAGGTGACGGCCGTGAAGAAGACCCCGTCGAAGCGGGCGTCACGGCTGTCCACTGCCCGGTACCGCATGTCGTCGTCGATCACGCCATCCAGTCTGCGGCATTCGCGGCGGCCTCACTGGCGGAAATCCGACGTGGCCGTCCGGGAGCGCCGGGTCACCGTACGGAAGGGCTGTGCCCCACCGTACGGAAGGGCTGTGCCTACACTCCGTGGGAGCGCTCTCAGAACCCATCCGCACCCGATAGGCTGACCTCCGCAGAGCGGAACTCGAGAGGACCACCCGGTGACCGAGCAGCAGCCCGTCGGCGCGCTCCCGCGCCCCACCCTGGAATCCGTCGCCGAACGCGCCGGCGTCTCCCGCGCGACCGCCTCCCGCGTCGTCAACGGCGGCACCGGCGTCCGCGAGCCGCTGCGCGCCAAGGTGCAGCAGGCCGTGGACGAGCTGGGCTACGTCCCCAACCTCGCCGCCCGCACCCTGGTCACCCGGCGGAACCAGGCCATCGCCGTGGTCGTCGCCGAACCCGAGAGCCGGCTCTTCTCCGACCCGTTCTTCGCCCAGCACCTGCGCGGGATCAGCCGCGAACTCTCCGCCGCCGACAACCAGATGGTGCTGCTGCTCGTCGAGGACCAGCAGGACTACGAACGGGTCGGGCGCTACCTGGCCGGCGGCCACGTCGACGGCGCCCTGCTCTTCTCCCTCCACCACAGCGACCCGCTGCCCGAGATGGCCCGCCGGGTCGGCCTGCCCACCGTCATCGGCGGCCGCCCGGGCTGGCCCGGCGCCGAGGCCGAGCGCGACCTGCTCTACGTCGACAGCGACAACCGCGGCGGCGCCCGGCTGGCCGTCCAGCACCTGCGCTCGCTGGGCCGCGCCCGGATCGCCACCATCACCGGCCCGCTCGACCAGACCTCCTCGATCGACCGCCTCGACGGCTACCGCGACCTGCTGCCCGACGGCGACGGCGACCTGATCGCCGAGGGCGACTTCACCGCCGACGGCGGCGGCCGCGCGATGACCGCCCTGCTGGACACCCGGCCCGACCTCGACGCCGTGTTCGCCGCCTCCGACGCGATGGCCTCCGGCGCCCTGCGGGTGCTGCGCGAGCGCGGCCGGCGGATCCCGGAGGACGTCGCGGTCGTCGGCTTCGACGACGTCGAGTCGATCGCCGCCTGGACGGACCCGCCGCTCACCACCGTGCGCCAGGACATCGAGGAGATGGGCCGCCTGATGGCCCGCCTCCTGCTGCGCCGCCTCGCCGGCACCGGCAGCTCCGGCCCGACCTCGATCGTCATCCCGACCCGCCTGGTCGTCCGGGCCACGGCGTGACGACCGCGCCCCGGCGCCGTGCACCCGCCGCCGTAGCGCCCGTTGCCGTTGCACCCGCCGCCGGCGGCCGGAAACCAGGTTGCCCCCGGCCGTAGAGTCGGGGCATGACCGACTCCGCGCCCTCCGCCCTGCCCGTCGCCGAGTTCGGCTTCCCCGGGCCGCTGCGCGACCGGCTGGTGGCCGCGATCCTCAGCGGTGAGAAGACCAGCACCACCGGCCTGGTGTCGGACTACGAGTTCGACGACGAGCCGCTGCCCGAGGTGGGGGCACACTTCGCCGTGGTCGACTCCGGCGGGCGGCGGGTCGCGGTGATCGAGGTGACGGACGTCCGGGTGGTGCCGCTCGGGGCGGTCGACCTGGCGCACGCCGTGGACGAGGGCGAGGGCCACACCACGGTGGCCGAGTGGCGGGCCGGGCACGAGGAGTACTGGCACGGCGCCGAGATGCGCGCCTACCTCGGCGATCCCGCCTTCACGGTGGACGACGCGACCGAGGCCGTCCTGGAGCGGTTCCGCCTGGTGCGGCTGCTCCCGCCCGGCTGAGCCGGCAACGCACGCGGGCGGGCCCGGAGTCAACGACTCCGGGCCCGCCGCGTTCGGTCCTGTGGGGCTACCCGTTCGGTCCTGCGGGGCTAGCTGAACGGAATCCGCAGCACCGACACGCTGCCCTGGGCCTGGCTCGCGCCGACCCTCACCTGGGCGGCGGCGTTGCCGAGCGCGGGCCAGACCTCGACCTTGACGGTGCCCTTGTTGAGGTTGCCGAGGGCGCCGGTGGCCGACTGCAGCCCGGCGGCGGCACCGGAGTAGCGCTCCCAGCCGGCCACCGGGTCGGTGGCGAAGTAGCGGTACGTCTCGACCCGGTCGTACGTGCCGTCGCCGGTCAGGTCGTAGGAGACCCGGACCTGCTGGGCCAGGCCGACGCTCGCGCCGGCGTCGACGAAGAGGTCGAAGTCCGTCGCGCCGCCCGGCTTCAGCGTGCCGGAGACGTTGGCGACCTGGTAGACGAGCGGCTGGTACGGCGTGCCGTCGTGGTTGGCGCCGCCGCCCGCGGCCAGGGTGTCGTTCGCGGCGGCCGTGCCGTTGGCGGTGGTGAGTGCGCCGCCCTGGCGGAGGTAGAAGGTGCTGCCGGTGGAGGCCGGAACCGTGCCGGTCGCGGTGGGCGAGGGCGTCGCCGTCGGGGTCGCCGTGGGCGTGGCCGTCGGGGTCGGGCTCGGGCTCGGGTTGGTCCCGCCGCTGCCGCCGTCGGTGAAGGAGCCCCGCTCGCTGGCGGTGGACCTGGCCGGGACGGTGAGGTTGTAGCCGTCCGAGAAGTGCACGGTCCGGGCCGCGGTGGTGTAGTTGTGCGCCACGTGCGTCCGGGTGCCGCCGTTGACGAAGACGGCTGCCGTCGGGCTGTCGGCGGTGGTCGCCGGGTCGAGGGTGCCGAGGGTCGCCAGGTTGTAGATCCAGTGGTAGGTGTGCGCCTTGGACTCACCCTCCTCCGGGGTGTAACCGGCGTTCCCCGCATCCCAGTTCGCCTTGGCGGCGGCCGGGTCGGCGAGGGCCTGGAACTCCCAGAGCAGGTCGCGCCAGTCGGTGAACACACCGGCGTTGTTGGCCTTCAGCTCCGCCAGGTTCGCCTTGATCACGTCCTGCCGCCGCGCCAGGTAGAGCGAACCGCCGGTGACGGGAAGGACGTTGATGCCGTGGATCATGCCGGGAGCAGCCGTCCACCAGGTGGAGTAGGCGCCGCCGCTGCCCCAGACCATGCCGACCGTGTCGTGCTGGAAGGCGGCCGGGAAGACCTGCTTGTCGGCGTCGAACCAGTACTGCTCGACCGTCTTGGCCTCGGTCGTGTAGAGGTAGACGCCGAGGTCGCGCAGCGCGGTGTCGCCGGTCGCCGAGCCGTAGAGCACCAGCGCGGAGGAGAAGTTGAGCGACTCCGAGGAGGACTCCTCGTTGTTGCCGGCCGCGAAGCCGGCGTGGCCGGAGGCCCAGGCGTGGCCCGCGTACGGGTCGAAGTTGCGCAGCACCGGGAAGCGGGCGTCGGTGCGGTCGCTGTTCGCGCCGTCCTTGGCGAGGACCTTGACCATGCCGCCCCAGGCGGAGTCGGCGGCCCAGGCCGAGTCGTAGCGGGCGACGGTGGCGGCGGCCTGGATGAAGTAGCCGTAGTGGAAGTGGTGGTCGTTGAGCTCGGCGTCGGTGCCGTAGGAGGCGGGGTAGCCGGTCAGCGTCTTCCAGACCGAGTCGTAGGCGAAGGCCGCGGAGCCGGTGCCGGCGAACCACTCCTGGAGCTTGCCCTTGACCTGGCCGAGCAGCTTGTCGCGGGTCGCGGTGTCCCCGAGCTGGTCGGCGATCGGGATGAGCTGGGAGAGCCGGCCGAGGGCCTTGCCGACCCAGTAGGTGTCACTGGCGGCCAGGAACGGGTCGGCGGCGTTGGCCTGTTCGCGGACGTACGCGGTCAGCTGCGCCCGGTCGTAGGCGCCGACGTCGGGCAGTGAGGGCAGGATGCCGTTCACGCTCTGGGTGGTGCTGAACGAGGCCCCCTCGCGGACCTTCATGGTGCCGTCCGGCGAGGTGTAGGTCAGCGCGGTCAGCGGGTCCGTGGTGGCCAGCCACTGGTGGCGGTAGAGCGCCAGCAGGGTGCCGGTCTCGGTGCCCTCCTGCGGCGTGGTGGTCGCGGTGTAGGTGGTGCGCAGCGTCCCGGCGGTGGGCTGGTAGTCCCAGGCGACCTTGGTGTCGGTGACGAAACTGTAGGCGTAGGTGCGGTACTTGGCGAGGTCGGCCTGGCTGGGCAGGACGGCCACCGAGTAGTAGTCCTTCGCGCCGAGGTTGGCGCTGATGGTGCTGCCGCTGACGGTCCAGTTCACGCCGGTGGGGGCGAACAGGGCGTAGGTGTGGCCGCCGACGGTGATGCCGAGGACGCTGCCCTGGTTGGACCAGACGGTGGGGGCGGCGGCGGTGGTGATCTGGGCGGCGCCGCCGGTGGCGTGGGCGTAGACGTACGGCAGGCCGTGGCCGACGGTGGCGCTGAAGGTGTGGGCGCCGTCGGCCCAGTACGGGGTGACCGTCCAGTCGGACCAGCCGTCGACCTTGGTGTCCGGCGAGTTGAGGCCGGCCACGCCGAGGGTGAGGTCCTTGGTGTGGGGGTACTCGTACTGCCGGCCGTCGGGCGTGACGACCGGCGTGGTCGGGTAGCCGACCTCCAGGCCGGAGGCTCCGGCCTTGAAGGTGAACGGGTGGGCGTACATGTTCTCGCTGTACGGGTTGCCCGCGTAGCGCTGGTAGATCAGCGAGGACCACCAGTCGTTGGTGGGGGCGGCCTTGCCGGCCATCTTCGCGGTGACCTTGGGGGTGACCGGCGCGCCGTCGGAGTTGCTGGGGCCGACGGTGCCGGCCGGGCGGCTGTCGCGGTATCCGCCGAGTCCGACCGGGACGGAGGCGGCGGAGGCGCTGCCGACGGCGACGGTGGCGGTCAGCGCGGCGGCTGCCGCCAGGGTCAGGGCCGCCAGGGCGGCGGCCGGGCGTCGAATATGGCGTAGCGGCTTCATGGACTGACACCTCAGGTGGTGGGGGGTGAGGCCGGGACGGTGAGGGTGGGAGAGCACTGCGGCGAGGGCGAGTGAGAGCGCTCTCAGTCACCGGAAGGTAGAGGTCGACTGACAGGGTGTCAATGAGTCTGACGAGACCTGCCCGAAACCGGCCCGAATTGAACGGTCACGGCCGATCCCCCACAGACAACCGAGGTCACGGTCAGGTTTCGAGCTCTTGACGAGGGCCCGCATCGCCCGGCAGTCTCCTCGGCAGCACCTGAGAGCGCTCTCAACAACCACTCGCTGAGAGCGCTCTCACTTGCTCCCCCACCGCGCCGATGACCCGGACGAAGCCAGGAGGCTTCCATGCCCACCTTCAGAGCCCGCCGCACCGCCACTTCCCTCGGCACCGCAGCCCTCGCCGCCATGCTCCTCCTCACCGCCTGCAGCTCGGGCACCTCGGGCGGCTCCACCGACGCCGCCGACGGCAAGGTCACGCTCACCGTGGACCTCTTCGGCACCTTCGGGTTCAAGGAGACCGGCCTCTACGACGAGTACACGAAGTCGCACCCCAACGTCACGATCAAGCAGAGCGACACCCAGGACGAGGGCCAGTACTGGCAGGCCCTGCAGACCAAGCTGGCCGGCGGCGGCGGTCTCGCCGACATCCAGGGCCTGGAGGTCGGCCGGGTCGCGAGCGTCCTGCAGAAGCAGGCCGACAAGTTCACCGACCTCAAGACGGTGGGCGCGGGCGCGGTCAACGACGGCCTGGTGCCGTGGAAGGCCGCCGCGGTCAAGACCGCCGACGGCAAGGTGCTCGCGGCCGGCACCGACATCGGCCCGGAGGCGATCTGCTACCGCACCGACCTCTTCCAGGCCGCCGGCCTGCCCACCGACCGCACCGAGCTGGCGGCCAAGTGGTCGACCTGGGAGGGCTACCTGGCCCTCGGCAAGGAGTACGTCGCCAAGGCGACGCCCGGCAACGTCTGGACGGACAGCGCGGCGGGCATGTTCACCGCCGAGGTCGGCCAGCAGAAGGTCCGCTACGCGGACGAGTCCGGCAAGGCCGTGTACGACAGCAGCCCGGCCGTGAAGAGCGCCTGGACCGACTCCACCAAGCTGGTCGCCGACGGCCTCTCCGCCAAGCTCCCGCAGTGGACGCCGGAGTGGAACAAGGCCTTCACCACCGGCAAGTTCGCCACCCTGAGCTGCCCGGCCTGGATGATCGGCTACATCAAGGGCCAGGCCGGTGACGCCTTCGCCGGCAAGTGGGACATCGCCGCCGGCCCCGGCAAGACCGGCAACTGGGGCGGCTCCTACCTGGCGATCCCGAAGACCTCCAAGCACCAGAAGGAGGCCGCCGAGCTGATCAGCTGGCTGACCGCCAAGGAGCAGCAGGTCAAGCTGTTCACCAAGCAGGGGTCCTTCCCCTCCAGCACCGCCGCGCAGGCCGAGATCAAGGGCCTCCAGGACCCGTACTTCAACAACGCGCCGATCGGCCAGATCTTCAGCGAGTCCGCCGCGAACATGCCCGCGCAGGTGCTCGGCACCGAGGACGGCGTGATCGGCAAGGCGTTCACCGACGCCCTCGGCGAGGTCGAGCGCACCGGCACCGCGCCGGACGCCGCCTGGCAGCACGCCCTGGACAACGTCAAGAAGGCAAGCGGGAACTGACGCCGGAGCCAGACCACCGGTGGCCCGGGCCGTGAGGCCCGGGCCACCCGGCCCATCGAAGGACCATCATGGCCATCACCACCACCCGCCCCTCCCGCCCGGCGGCCGCGCCGGCGCAGCGCCGCCCCCGGGCCCGCTGGGGCACCCGCGCCGCACCGTACGGCTACCTGGCGCCGTTCTTCGTCCTGTTCGCGGCCTTCGGCCTGTTCCCGCTGGTGTACACGGCGTACGTGTCCCTGCACCGGGTCGAGCTGCAGACCTCCGACCGGATGGACTGGGTCGGCTGGCAGAACTACACCCGCCTCTTCGAGGACCCCTTCTTCTGGAACGCGCTGCGCAACACCTTCACCATCGGCGTGCTGTCCACCGTCCCGCAGCTGCTGATGGCGCTCGGGCTGGCCCACCTCCTCAACTACAAGCTGCGCGGGCGGACGTTCTTCCGGGTGGCGATGCTGATGCCGTACGCGACCTCGGTGGCCGCCGCGACGCTCGTCTTCGCGCAGCTCTTCGGGCGCGACTACGGGCTGCTCAACTGGGTGCTGACCAGCGTCGGGCTGAACCCGGTGGACTGGCAGGCGAACACCTGGGCCTCGCAGATCGGCGTCTCCGCCATCGTGACGTGGCGCTGGACGGGCTACAACGCCCTGATCTACCTGGCCGGCATGCAGGCCGTCCCGACCGAGCTGTACGAGTCGGCGGCGATGGACGGCGCCTCGCGCTGGAAGCAGTTCCTGCACGTGACGGTGCCGGGCCTGCGGCCGACGATCATCTTCACGGTGGTGGTCTCCACCATCGGCGCGACCCAGCTGTTCGGCGAACCGCTGCTCTACGAGGGCAACGCGGGCGGCGGTGTCTCGCACCAGTACCAGACCCTCGGCCTCTACATGTACGAGCAGGGCTGGAGCTTCTTCCACCTCGGCCGGGCGGCGGCCGTCGCCTGGGTGATGTTCCTGCTGATCGTGCTGCTGGCCCTGGCGAACGCGGCGATCGCCGCCCGGCGCAACCGTACGGACCGGTGAGTGATATGACGACCAATCAGCTTTTCCGCCTGGCCAGGACCAGGCGTTCGCCGCTGCAGGGCGGCCCGCTGGCCTACGCCGTGCTGATCGGCGCCACCGCGCTGTTCGTGTTCCCGTTCTACTGGACGCTGGTCGGCGCGAGCCGCACGAACGCCGAGATGAGTTCGGCCAGTCCGGCGCTCACGCCCGGCCCGAACCTCTTCCACAACATCGGCGAGGCGCTCCAGCAGGCCGCCATCGGCACCGCGCTGGTGAACTCGCTGATCGTGGCCGGCACGGTGACCCTGGGCGTGGTGCTCTCCTCCACGCTGGCCGGTTTCGCGTTCGCCAAGCTCCGCTTCCGGGGGCGCGGGCTGCTGCTCGCGGTCACGGTCGGGACGATGATGATCCCGCCGCAGCTGGGCGTCATCCCGCTGTTCATGGTGATCGTCAAGATGGACCTGCAGAACAAGCTGCCGTCGGTGATCCTGCCCTCGCTGGTCTCGGCCTTCGGGGTGTTCTTCATGCGGCAGTTCCTGATCCAGGCACTGCCGGACGAGCTGATCGAGGCCGCCCGGGTGGACGGCGCCTCCAGCTTGCGGATCTTCTGGTCGATCGTGCTGCCGGTCGCCCGCCCCGGTATGGCGGTGCTCGGGATGCTGACCTTCATGGCCACCTGGAACGACTTCTTCTGGCCGATCGTGGCGCTGAGTTCGCAGAACCCGACCGTGCAGGTCGCGCTGCGCTCGCTCGGCCAGGGCTACGTCCAGGACCAGTCGATCGTGATGGCCGGCACCCTGCTCGGCACGCTCCCGGTGCTGGTGGTCTTCGCCCTGCTGGGCCGCCAGATCGTCGGCGGCATCATGCAGGGCGCCGTCAAGGGCTGAGTGGCCCCGGCGCCCGGCCCCACCCCAACTACTGCATCTGGAAGGCGACATGTCCGTCGAAGCCCTGCCCACCCCCGCCCAGGCCCGGCCCGCCGCCGGCCCGTCGCAGCCGGCCGGCCCGGCGTTCCCGCCCGGCTTCCTGTGGGGCGCGGCCACCGCCGCGTACCAGATCGAGGGGGCCGCGGACGAGGACGGCCGCAGCCCGTCCATCTGGGACACCTTCAGCCGCGTGCCCGGCAAGGTCCGCAACGGCGACACCGGGGACATCGCGGCGGACCACTACCGCCGGTACCGCGAGGACGTCGCGCTGATGTCCGAACTCGGCCTCGGCGCCTACCGGTTCTCGCTCGCCTGGCCGCGGATCCAGCCGGCCGGCGAGGGGCCCGCGAACGAGGCCGGGCTCGACTTCTACGACCGCCTGGTGGACGAGCTGCTGGCGCACGGCATCACGCCCGTCGCCACGCTCTACCACTGGGACCTCCCGCAGGTCCTGGAGGACCGCGGCGGCTGGACGAACCGCGACACCGCGTACCGCTTCGCCGAGTACGCGACGCTCGCCGCCCGCCGGCTGGGCGACCGGATCCCCGCCTGGACGACCCTCAACGAGCCCTGGTGCAGCGCCTTCCTCGGCTACGGCGCGGGCATCCACGCCCCCGGGCGCACCGACCGGGCGGCGGCTCTCACCGCGCACCACCACCTGCTGCTCGCCCACGGCCTCGGCACCGCCGCACTGCGCGCCGAACTGCCGGCCGACTCCCAGGTGTCGCTGACGCTGAACCTGGCCGCCGTCCGCCCGCTCTCGCAGTCCCCGGCCGACCTGGACGCCGCCCGGCGGATCGACGGCCTGGCCAACCGGATCTTCCTCGACCCGGTGTTCCGCGGCAGCTACCCCGCCGACGTGCTGGCGGACACCGCGCACGTCACCGACTGGTCCTTCGTCCGGGACGGCGACCTCGCCGAGATCTCCCGGCCGATCGACTCGCTCGGCATCAACTACTACACCCCGACCGTGGTCGCCGCCGACGACCCGGCGGCCCCGGCCCCGCGCCTGGACGGCCACGCCAGCGCGCTGTCGCCCTGGCCCGCCGACGAAGGGGTCCGGTTCCTGCCCGCCGAGGGCTCCCGTACCGCGATGGACTGGCCGGTGGACGCCGACGGCCTGTACGAGCTGCTCACCCGGCTGCGCGACGACCTGCCGGGCGTGCCGCTGCTGGTGACCGAGAACGGCGCCGCGTACGAGGACTACAGCGACCCGTCGGGCGCCGTCCACGACCCCGAGCGGGTCGCGTACCTGCACGGCCACCTGGACGCGGTGCGCCGCGCGGTCGCCGACGGCGCCGAGGTGCGCGGGTACTTCCTCTGGTCGCTGCTGGACAACTTCGAGTGGGCGTACGGATACAGCAAGCGCTTCGGCATCGTGCACGTGGACTTCGCCAGCCAGCGCCGGACGCCCAAGGACAGCGCCCGCTGGTACGCCGAGGTGATCCGCACCGGCCTGCTGCCCGCCCGCTGAGCCTTGGGCGCGGCCGCCCCCGGACCTGACATCCGGGGGCGGCCGCGAGGCACTGCGGGTCTCCGGCCCGGCCTCAGTACTTGACCGGACCGCCCATCGCCCGCACCGACTTGGTGATGGACTTCCACTTCTTCAGCCGCTCGGCCGCGAGCCGGGCGTCCGTGCGCGAGGCGATCCACTCGTTCTCGCGCTGAAGCTTGACGTAGCTCTCCCAGCGGCGGTGCGAGAGCGTGCCGTCGGCCAGCGCCGCCTGCACGGCGCAGCCGGGTTCGGTGTGGTGCCCGCAGTCGTGGAACCGGCAGCCTTCGGCCAGCTCCTCGATCTCGGCGAACGCCTGGGCCAGGCCCTCGCCGCCGTAGAGGCCGACCTCGCGCAGGCCGGGCGTGTCGATCAGCACGCCGCCGCCGTCCGAGATCGGGATCAGTTCGCGGGCGGTGGTGGTGTGCCGGCCCTTCTCGTCGCCGCTGCGGGTCTGCTGGACGGACATCACGTCCGCCCCGGCGAGGGCGTTGGTGAGGGTGGACTTGCCGGCGCCGGACTGCCCGATCAGCGCGGTGCTGCCGGGGGTGCAGGCCCGCAGGACGTCCATGCCCTCCCCGGTCTCGGCGCTGACCACCAGGACGGTCACGCCGGGGGCGATGCCCTCGACGTCGGCCCGGATGTGGTCGGCGTCGGTGACCAGGTCGGCCTTGGTGAGGACGACCAGCGGCTCGGCCGGCGGCCGGGCGGTACCGCCCAGCAGGGCGTCGCCGCTGCCGCTGGAGGCGGCCAGGGCGAGGAAGCGCTCGATCCGGCCGAGGTCGACCTCGGTGGCGAGCGAGACGCAGATCGCGATCTGGTCCATGTTGACGGCCAGTACCTGCGCCTCGGAGCGCTTGGAGTTGGTCGAGCGCACCAGCGCGGTGCGGCGCGGCATCAGCACCCGGACGGCGGGCCGCCCGCCGGGCGCCGGGTCGACGGCGACCCAGTCCCCCGTGCAGACGAAACGCATCGGGTCGGGCGAGGAGACGTCGGCGATCTCGGCCCGCAGCATGCGCGTGCCGTCACCGTCGGCGACGAGGACGCTGCAGAGCAGGCCTCGGTCGACCCGTGCCACCCGGCCGGGCAGCAGCCCGGCGTCGGTGTACGGGGAGAAGTCGGCGGCCCAGTCGTCGTCCCAGCCGTAGCCGGTCAGCGGGTGGGCAGCGGAGGTGGAGAGATACAACGGGGTGACCCTTCACAAGGGGCGGCCCCGGCTTCGCGCGTTCGGCGCGCGGGAGAGCTACAGGCGTCGCAGTGGCTGTGACGCCGGGTCAGCCGGAGACCAGGGGGTGGGGACGATGACCTTCTGGACGCGCGCGGCGCCCACAGCAGCGACAGTCGTCACGATCCTCACCTCCCGGTGATGCAGCACGGCTTCGACGGCGGCGGCCCACGTCGGGCCGCTCCGGACGACGCCCACGGTAGCCAACGGCGGCCGGCCGTGCCACACCTTTTACCGGCTCCGCCCCGGGAGCCGCGGAGCGGCTCGGGCGCCGACGGACGGGCGCCGGCCGGGGCGACGGCCCGGCTACCATGGTGAGACAGCCTCAGGTTAGTGGCCGGAAGGTCGGCGGCCGGAGCCGGCCCGCGCGGCGGCCCCGGGGAACCGGGGGAGCCCCGGGCGGCCGGGCAGTCGAGCGGGAGGAAGACCGGTGGCGGACGGCAAGCCCTACATCGCCCAGCGTCCCAGGCGCGCGGACGGACAGCGCAACTACGACGCGATCCTCGCCGCCGCCCGGACGGCGTTCGAGGCGGCCGGCGCCGGCGCCTCCCTGGAGGACATCGCCGGCCGGGCCGGCGTCGCCATCGGTACCCTCTACCGGCACTTCCCCACCCGGGCGACGCTCGTGGAGGCCGCCACCCGGGACGGGCTGGCCGAGCTCGTCGCCCGCGCCGAGGGGCACACCGACGGGGAGGACCCGCTGGCCACGCTCGCCGAGTGGATGCGCCGGTCCGTGCGGCACTTCAGCACCTTCCGCGGCCTGGTCGGCATCCTGGCCCGGAGCATGTACGACGAGGGCACCCCCTCGCACGAGATGTGCAGTGCCATGCACAGCAGCGGCGCCGCCCTGCTCCGTGCCGCCCAGGCCGCCGGCTCCGTCCGCGCCGACCTGACCGCCGACGAGCTGTTCGAACTGCTCAGCGGCGCCGCCTGGGTCCGGGAGAACGCCCCGGCCGGGCGCGATCCCGGGCCGCGCCTCGTCCAGCTCCTGCTGGAGGGGATCGCCGCGCCGGCCCCGGCGGGCTGAGCCCGTGCGCCGGGGGACGGCGTGCGCCCTGCTACCAGTCGTCCCACGGCGGGCGGGGCGGCCGGCCGGGCAGCTGGGCGCCGGGCGGGCGGTGGCCGGGCTGCGGGTAGCCGGGCGCGGCGCCGGGCGGGTGCTCCTCGCCCGGGGCCGGCTCGGCGGGCCGGTCGCTGTCGGGCGGGGGCGGGGTGGCGCGGTGGTGCGGGCCGCGGGCGGCCAGCCGGCCCTTGACGTTCTCCGGCGGCAGGAAGTCGGCCCAGCGCTCCGGGTACTCGGAGGGCACGTCCCCCTCGTCGCCGTCGCCGTCGTCCTCGAACTCCTCCTCGACGCCCTCGGCCAGGCCCAGCTCGCGGGCCCGCCTGGCCCGCTCGACGGCCCGCCGGGCGGCGACCTCGCGGACCACGGCCGCGGCCGCCTCCTCGTTGGCGCGCTCGTTCTCGGCGCGGGCGTCGGCGGTCTCCAGGGTGGGCCAGCGGCGGTCTATGGCGGCGTTCATGGCGGCGCCGATCAGGACGGCCAGCGCCACCACGAAGATCCACAGCAGCACGGCCACCGGCGCCGCCAGCGACCCGTACACGGAGGGGCCCTCGACGGAGCTGACCAGGTAGACCCGGAGCAGCACACTGCAGACCACCAGGACGACCAGGGCCACCAGGGCGCCCGGGATGTCCTCGCGCCAGGGCGTGGAGACGGGGACGGCCAGGTGGTACAGGGTGGTGAGGAAGACCACCAGGAGCAGGATCGCCACCGGCCAGTACAACGCGCTCACCAGCCCCGCCGCGTTCGGCAGCGCGGCCACCACCAGCCCGGGGCCGGCCACGAGCAGGGGCAGTACCAGTGAGCCGATCACCAGCGCGCCCAGATAGAGGCCGAGCGACATCAGGCGGGTCTTGACGATGCCGCGCTTGCCGTCGAGGCCGTACATCACGGTGATGGTGTCGATGAAGATGTAGAGCGCCCTGGAGCCGGACCACAGGGACAGCAGGAAGCCGATCGAGATCAGGTCCGGGCGCTTGTCGTCGAAGACGCCGTGCAGCAGCGGCTCGACGATCTGGTGGACGGACGACTGCGAGAGAACCGTCCCAGCCGCTGAGACGATGTCCTGCTTCAGCTTGTCGATGGTGCCGGCGCCGAGGAACTCGTCGAGGTAGCCGAGCGTGCCGGCCAGACAGAGCAGCAGGGGCGGGATCGAGAGCAGGGTGAAGAAGGCCGCCTCGGCGGCGAGGCCGGTGACCCGGTACTCGACGCACGTATTGGTGGTGTCCTTGATCAGCGCCAGGGCCGTACTGCGCCAGGTGACCCGCTTGACCGCGCGCCGGGAGCCCTTGCCCCGCCGCCGCGAGGGGCGCTCGGGGTTCGGTCTCGTCATCTCGCCTGCTGGTTGCACAGCCCCTACGGTATCGGGCCGGGCCGCGAGCGTTGATCTACGGGCCGCCCGCAGGCCGCGGCGCCCCCGGGCGGGCGGGCGCGCGGGGTCTGCGCGAGGCGCTCCGCGGGGCCCGGAACGACGTACGGTGACCGCTGTGCGACGGAGCCCGACACCCGGAGCGGCGGGAAGAGCCATTCGTCTCACATAGTGAAACCTTTTCGTCCGCCATTCGGACGGAAGTGGACCGCAAAGCGCCAGCCGTGCGAATCTCTTGCCATGCCTAGCGCCGGAACCACCCTGGTTGGTCGACTCCACGTCGATCTCCTCCGCGTGTCCAGCGCCATCTGTCCGGTGACCTGAGACACCCACGCCGCCACCACCACCCCGGCGCCACTCCTCGTCATCCTCGCTGAAGCGGATGCGCGGGCGCCCACCCGGCCGCGGTCACTGTTCCTGGTCCGAAACACGTCACCACGTGCAAGGCCGCAGGTCACAGCAGCGCCGAACCGGAGCACGCCCAGCGCAGCCCCCCAGCGTCAGAGCCACCTGCCCGTAAGGACTTCACCATGGCCACCACTCCCGAACCGGTCGAGCCCCAGGAAGAGAGCGCCCCCGCGCGCCGTCCCGCAGCCGCCCGCAAGGTGACCCGCCACCGCGGCGAGGGCCAGTGGGCCATGGGACACCGGACGCCGCTCAACGCGAACGAGCAGTTCAAGAAGGACGACGACGGTCTCAACGTGCGGACACGCATTGAGACCATCTACGCCAAGCGCGGCTTCGACTCGATCGACCCGGCCGACCTGCGCGGCCGGATGCGCTGGTGGGGGCTCTACACCCAGCGCAAGGAAGGCATCGACGGCGGCAAGACCGCCATCCTCGACCCGCACGAGCTGGACGCCGAGTACTTCATGCTCCGCGTGCGCATCGACGGCGGACGCCTGACGGTGGCCCAGCTGAAGGCGATCGCCGAGGTCTCCGAGCAGTACGGCCGCAACACCGCCGACCTGACCGACCGGCAGAACGTCCAGTACCACTGGATCCGGATCGAGGACATGCCGGCGATCTGGCAGAAGCTGGAGGGCGTCGGCCTCTCCACCACCGAGGCCTGCGGCGACACCCCGCGCGTCATCCTCGGCTCGCCGGTGGCCGGCATCGCCGAGGACGAGATCATCGACGGCTCCTCCGCCATCGACGAGATCCAGCGCCGCTTCATCGGCAACAAGGAGTTCTCCAACCTCCCGCGCAAGTTCAAGTCGGCGATCTCCGGCTCGCCGCTGCTGGACATCGCGCACGAGATCAACGACATCGCCTTCGTCGGCGTCGTCCACCCCGAGCACGGCCCCGGCTTCGACCTCTGGGTCGGCGGCGGCCTCTCCACCAACCCCAAGCTCGGCGTGCGCCTGGGCGCCTGGGTCCCGCTGGAGGAGGTCGCGGACGTCTACGGCGGCGTCATCAGCATCTTCCGTGACTACGGCTACCGCCGCCTGCGCAACCGCGCCCGGTTGAAGTTCCTGGTCGCCGACTGGGGCAAGGACAAGTTCCGCCAGGTGCTGGAGGACGAGTACCTCAAGTACAAGCTGGTGGACGGCCCCGCGCCGAAAGAGCCCAGCGGCGTCTGGCGCGACCACGTCGGCGTGCACCGCCAGCAGGACGGCAACTTCTACGTCGGCTTCGCGCCGCGGGTCGGCCGGGTCGACGGGAAGCTGCTCGGCCGGATCGCCGACCTCGCCGCCGCCCACGGCTCGGACCGCCTGCGGACCACCGCCGAGCAGAAGATGATCGTCCTCGACGTCGCCGAGGACCAGGTCGAGTCGCTGGTGGCCGGCCTGGAGGAGCTCGACCTGCGGGTCAAGCCCTCGACCTTCCGCCGCGGCACCATGGCCTGCACCGGCATCGAGTACTGCAAGCTCGCGATCGTCGAGACCAAGGAGCGCGGCCGCACGCTCATCGACGAGCTGGAGAAGCGGCTGCCGGAGTTCGCCGAGCCGCTCACCATCAACATCAACGGCTGCCCGAACGCCTGCGCCCGCATCCAGGTCGCCGACATCGGCCTCAAGGGCCAGCTGGTGACGGACGACAACGGCGACCAGGTCGAGGGCTACCAGGTCCACCTGGGCGGCGCGCTCGGCCTGGAGGCCGGCTTCGGCCGCAAGGTCCGCGGCCTCAAGGTCACCAAGGACGGCCTGCCGGACTACGTCGAGCGCGTGCTCACCCGCTTCCAGAGCGAGCGCACCGAGGGCGAGCGCTTCGCCCAGTGGACGGCCCGGGCCAGCGAGGAAGCGCTGTCATGAGCGAGCGTGCCGCACCCTTCCACTGCCCCTACTGCGGGGACGAGGACCTGCGCCCCTCCGCCGAGGGCGGGCACGGGGCCTGGGAGTGCGCGAGCTGCCGCCGGGCGTTCCAGCTGAAGTTCCTCGGCCTCCTGGCGCCGGCCAACGGGCCGGCCGGGAGCGCGTCACCTGCGAGTGGGGGGAATCGGGATGACCAGCACGGTTGATTACGAGGCGATAGCCACCGCGGCCGGCCGCGACCTGGAGGAGGCGTCCGCACAGGACGTCCTGCGCTGGGCCGCCGAGACCTTCGGCAAGCGCTTCTGCGTCACCTCCTCGATGGAGGACGCGGTCGTCGCCCACCTCGCCTCGTCCGTCTTCCCCGGCGTGGACGTGGTCTTCCTCGACACCGGCTACCACTTCGCCGAGACGATCGGCACCCGGGACGCGGTGGCCGCCGTGATGCCGGTGAACGTCATCACCCTCAAGCCGCTGCTGAGCGTGGCCGAGCAGGACGCCCAATACGGGCCGCAGCTGCACGACCGCGACCCGGACCTGTGCTGCTCGCTGCGCAAGGTCGAGCCGCTGAACCGCGGCCTCGGCGGCTACGACGCCTGGGCCACCGGACTGCGCCGCGACGAGTCGCCGACCCGTGCCGACACCCCCGTGGTGGCCTGGGACGCCAAGCGCCGCAAGGTCAAGATCGCCCCGATCGCCCGCTGGACGCAGGAGGACGTGGACGCCTACGTCAGCGCCAACGGCGTCCTGCTCAACCCGCTGCTGTGGGAGGGCTACACCTCGGTCGGCTGCTCGCCGCTGTCGTGTACCCGCAAGCCCGTGGAGGGCGAGGAGGGCCGCGCCGGCCGCTGGGCCGATTCGGGCAAGACCGAGTGCGGCATCCACCTCTGACCACCCGTCACCACCCCGCACCACCCTTCAGGAGAGAATCGTGACCACAGCCAGCACACTGGCCGCTGACGGAGCCGCAGAGGCGGCCCGTGCGGCCGCCCCGTGCGAGCGCGGCGCCACTGTGTGGCTGACCGGGCTGCCCAGCGCGGGCAAGACCACCCTCGCCTTCGCCCTCGCCGAGCGCCTGCGCGCCGAGGGCCACAAGGTCGAGGTCCTGGACGGCGACGAGATCCGGGAGTTCCTCTCCAAGGGTCTCGGCTTCAGCCAGGAGGACCGGCACACCAACGTGACCCGGATCGGCTTCGTCGCCGAGAAGCTCGCCGCGAACGGCGTCAAGGTGCTGGCCCCGGTCATCGCGCCGTACGCCGGCTCGCGCACCGCCGTCCGCGAGCGGCACGCCGCGGCGGGCACCGAGTTCCTGGAGATCCACGTCGCCACCCCGGTCGAGGTCTGCTCCGAGCGTGACGTCAAGGGCCTGTACGCCAAGCAGGCGGCCGGCGAGATCTCGCACCTGACCGGCGTCGACGACCCGTACGAGGCCCCGGAGAACCCGGAGCTGCGGATCCAGACGCACGGCCGTTCGGTCGCCGACTCGGCCGCCGAACTGCACGCCTTCCTGACCACGAAGGGGCTGGCATGACGACCGCGACCCACACCCTGCCCGGTACCGCAGGCGAGAACCCCGGCGGACCGTTCGCACTGTCGCACCTGGACGCCCTCGAAGCGGAGTCGGTGCACATCTTCCGCGAGGTGGCAGGCGAGTTCGAGCGCCCGGTGATCCTCTTCTCCGGCGGCAAGGACTCCATCGTCATGCTGCACCTGGCGCTCAAGGCCTTCTGGCCGGCGCCGGTGCCCTTCGCCCTGCTGCACGTCGACACCGGCCACAACTTCCCCGAGGTGCTGGCCTACCGCGACCGCGCGGTGGCCGAGCACAACCTGCGGCTGCACGTCGCCCACGTCCAGGACTTCATCGACGACGGCCGGCTGCGCGAGCGCCCGGACGGGCTGCGCAACCCGCTGCAGACCGTCCCGCTGCTGGACGGCATCGAGTCCAACAAGTTCGACGCCGTCTTCGGCGGCGGTCGCCGCGACGAGGAGAAGGCCCGCGCCAAGGAGCGCGTCTTCTCCCTGCGCGACGAGTTCGGCGCCTGGGACCCGCGCCGCCAGCGCCCCGAGCTGTGGAGCCTCTACAACGGCAAGCACGCGGTCGGCGAGCACGTCCGGGTCTTCCCGCTCTCCAACTGGACCGAGCTGGACGTCTGGCAGTACATCGAGCGGGAGAGGATCGAGCTCCCGGAGATCTACTTCGCGCACGAGCGGGACGTCTTCTCCCGCGACGGCATGTGGCTCACCGCCGGCGAGTGGGGCGGCCCCAAGGAGACCGAGACGGTGGAGCGGCGGGTCGTGCGCTACCGCACGGTCGGCGACATGTCCTGCACCGGCGCGGTCGACTCGGACGCGGCGGCCATCGGTGACGTGATCACCGAGATCGCGGCCAGCCGGCTGACCGAGCGAGGCGCGACCCGGGCGGACGACAAGGTGTCCGAGGCCGCGATGGAAGACCGTAAGCGCGAGGGGTACTTCTAGACATGTCGACCGATCTGACTCCCAACACCGCCCCGGCCCCCGCCGAGAACCCGTTCGGTGAGGAGGCCTCGGCCACCGCGCTGCTGCGCTTCGCCACCGCGGGCTCCGTCGACGACGGCAAGTCCACCCTGGTGGGCCGGCTGCTGCACGACTCCAAGTCCGTGCTGGCAGACCAGCTGGAGGCCGTCGAGCACGCCTCCCGCAAGCGCGGCCAGGAGGCCCCGGACCTCGCACTGCTCACCGACGGCCTGCGCGCCGAGCGCGAGCAGGGCATCACCATCGACGTCGCGTACCGCTACTTCGCCACCCCGCGCCGGCGCTTCATCCTCGCCGACACCCCGGGCCACGTGCAGTACACCCGCAACATGGTCACCGGCGCCTCCACCGCCGAACTCGCCGTCGTGCTCGTCGACGCCCGCAACGGCGTCGTCGAGCAGACCCGCCGGCACGCGGCCGTCGCCGCGCTGCTGCGGGTGCCGCACGTCGTGCTGGCCGTCAACAAGATGGACCTCGTCGAGTACGCCGAGCCCGTCTTCGCGGCCATCGCCAAGGAGTTCACCGCGTACGCGGCCTCCCTCGGCGTGCAGGACGTCGTCGCGGTGCCGATCTCGGCGCTGGCCGGCGACAACGTCGTCGAGCCGTCCGCCCACATGGACTGGTACGGCGGCCCGACGCTGCTGGAGCACCTGGAGACCGTCCCGGTCGGCAGCGACCCCAGCGAGCAGCCGGCCCGCTTCCCCGTCCAGTACGTGATCCGCCCGCAGGGCGGCGCGGGCGTGGCCGAGGAGCACCGGGACTACCGCGGCTACGCCGGCCAGCTCGCCTCCGGCGTGCTGCGCACCGGGGACGCCGTGACGGTCCTGCCGTCCGGCCACACCACGACCGTGGCGGGCATCGACGCGCTCGGCCGGGAGACGGACATCGCCTGGGCCCCCCAGTCGGTCACCGTCCGCCTCGCCGAGGACATCGACGTCTCGCGCGGCGACCTGATCGCGGCCGGCCGCATCCCGACGCCCACCAAGGACGTCACCGCGACGGTCTGCCACCTCCACGAGAAGCCGCTGCGGGTCGGGGACAAGGTGCTGCTCAAGCACACCACCCGCACCGTGCGCGCCCTCGTCAAGGAGATCTCCTACCGCATCGACATCGACTCCCTGGAGCAGCGCAGCGGCGCGGACGGCCTGTCGGTCAACGACATCGGCCACGTGAAGCTGCGCACCTCGGAGCCGCTGTCGCTCGACGACTACACCGAGAACCGCCGGACCGGGTCCTTCCTGCTGATCGACCCGGCCGACGGCACCACCCTCACCGCCGGCATGGCGGGCGAGGCTTTCGACACGGTCGCGCCGGGCGCGACGGACGAGGAGGACTGGGTCTGATGCCCCAAGAGGCGTTCTCGGGCATGGACAAGGAAGGCGGCCGCATCGGCAGCGGCGTCCTCGGCAGCGGCCAGGGCGGACTGACGCGATGTGTGGGCGGACAGGGGCGCTGACCCCTGTCACCGGGCCGGCTGCCTTCCACAGCAGGCACCGCCCGGCTTGCCCGGCATCACCGATGCCGCGAGCGACACCAAGCTTCCGCATTCGGGCCGTCCCACGACGGCCTGTCCATGAACAGGACGACTTCCATGGCTTCGAACCAGCACCTCCCCCATAGCGCCGCACGCCCCGCCGCCGGCCGGATCAGACGGTCCGCCGTGGCCGTCGTCGCCGGCCTCACCGCCGTCACCCTGCTGACGGCCTGCGGCTACGGCTCCGAGAGCAAGGACAAGGCGTCCGGCGCCACCTCGGCCCCCGCTGCCGCCCCCGGCACGGCCACCAAGCTCTCCGCCGACACGGTCAAGATCGGCTACTTCGCCAACCTGACCCACGGCACCCCGCTGGTCGGCCTCCAGGAAGGCATCTTCAAGAAGGAACTGGGCGCCACCGAGATCAAGCCCCAGATCTTCAACGCGGGCCCGGCGGAGATCGAGGCGCTGAACGCCGGCTCGATCGACATCGGCTGGATCGGCCCCTCCCCGGCGATCAACGGCTACACCAAGTCCGAGGGCAAGTCGCTGAAGATCATCGGCGGTTCGGCCTCCGGCGGTGTCAAGCTGGTGGTCAACCCGGACAAGATCACCTCCCTGGACGACCTCAAGGGCAAGAAGATCGCCACCCCGCAGCTGGGCAACACCCAGGACGTGGCGCTGCTCAACTACCTCTCCACCAAGGGCTTCAAGGTCGACGCCGCCACCGGCGCGGGTGACGTCTCGGTCGTCCGCACCGACAACAAGGTCACCCCGGACGCCTACAAGTCCGGTGCGATCGACGGTGCCTGGGTGCCGGAGCCGACCGCCTCGAAGCTGGTCACGCTCGGTGCGAAGGTCCTGCTGAACGAGAAGTCGCTCTGGCCGGACAACAAGTTCGTGATCACCAACATCATCGTCTCGCAGAAGTTCCTCACGGAGCACCCGGACGTGGTCGAGGCCGTGCTGCGCGGCTCGGTGAACACCAACACCTGGATCAAGGCCAACCCGGACAAGGCCAAGGCCTCGGCCAACGCGGCGATCAAGGAGGCGGCCGGCAACGCGCTGGACCCGGCCGTCCTCGACCCGGCCTGGCAGGACATCGACTTCCTGGACGACCCGCTGGCGGGCACCCTGCAGTCCGAGGCCGACCACGCCGTCACCGCCGGTCTGCTCAAGAAGCCCGACCTGAACGGCATCTACGACCTGACCCTGCTCAACAAGGTGCTCAAGGCCGCCGGCCAGAGTGCCGTGGCGGACGCCGGGCTCGGCACCAAGTAGCCGACGCCGGAAGGCCGGCCGCCGGGCGATCCACCCAGGCGGCCGGCCCCGCCCCCGCGCGACCCGCACCCGAAGCTCCGCGGTCCGGAACCCCGCCCACCCGGTCGATGCCCAGTCACAGGGCCGGGCGGGGCCGGACCACGGCTCCTACTTCGCCACCCTCTCCCTCCTCGGCCGCCGACGGCCGGGAGGGGCCCATGACCTCTCATGCAGGAGGTGCCCGGTGACCCCGGCACTGACCACCGCGGAAGACGCCCCCGGCGTCGAGAACCCGGACGGCGCACCCGCCGTCCGGATCTCGCACGTCCACAAGTCCTTCGGCCGCCCCGGCGCGGCGACCCACGTCCTGGACGACATCACGCTCGATGTCGCTCCCGGTGAGTTCGTCACGCTGCTCGGCGCCTCGGGCTGCGGCAAGTCCACCCTGCTCAACCTGGTCGCCGGCCTCGACCAGCCCTCCGCCGGCACCATCGAGGTGCCGAGCGGGCGCCCCTCGCTGATGTTCCAGGAGCACGCGCTGTTCCCCTGGCTCACGGCCGGCAAGAACATCGAACTGGCCCTGCGGCTCAACGGCGTGGCCCGCCCCGAGCGCCGGGCCGAGGCCGAGCGCCTGCTCGAACTGGTCCGCCTCGGCGGCTCGTACGGCAAGCGCGTGCACGAGCTGTCCGGCGGTATGCGCCAGCGCGTCGCGATGGCCCGCGCACTCGCCCAGGGCAGCTCGGTGCTGCTGATGGACGAGCCGTTCGCCGCCCTCGACGCGATCACCCGGGACGTCCTGCACGACGAGATCACCCGGATCTGGGCCGAGCAGAAGCTCACCGTCCTGTTCGTCACGCACAACGTGCGCGAGGCCGTCCGGCTCGCCCAGCGCGTGGTGCTGCTCTCCTCCCGCCCCGGCCGGGTCGCCCGTGAGTGGCGGATCGACCTGCCGCAGCCGCGCCGCATCGAGTCCGCCGGCGTCGCGGACCTGTCCATCGAGATCACCGAAGAACTGCGTGGGGAGATCCGCCGCCATGGCCAGCACTGACACCGCCCCCAGCATCGTCAAGGACGCCGTGCCCGGTTCGGTGCCCGACTCCGCCAGTGTCGAGGCCGGCCTCGACGCGCTGGAGACCGTCACCGCGTCCGGTCCGTCCTTCGGCCAGACGCTGCGGCAGAAGGCCCTGCCGCCGCTGCTCGGCGTGCTGCTGGTGCTCGCCCTCTGGCAGGGCGCGTACAGCCTGGAGCTGACCAGCTCCTACAAGCTGCCCAGCCCGGTCGACGTCTGGCACGCGGCCGGCGACCTGTGGAACGCCGGCACCCTGTTCGAGATCATCTGGACCAGCGTCTGGCGCGGCCTGTCCGGCTTCGTCATCGCCGTGGTCATCGGCACTCCGATCGGCCTGCTCGTCGCACAGGTCAAGCCGGTCCGCGCCGCGGTCGGCCCGATCCTGTCCGGCCTGCAGTCGCTGCCCTCCGTCGCCTGGGTGCCGGCCGCCGTCATCTGGCTCGGCATCAACAACTCGATGATGTACGCCGTCATCCTGCTCGGCGCCGTCCCGTCCATCGCCAACGGCCTGGTGGCCGGCATCGACCAGGTGCCGCCGCTGTTCCTGCGGGCCGGCCGCACGCTCGGCGCCACCGGGCTCTCCAACGCCCGGCACGTCCTGCTGCCCGGCGCGCTGCCGGGCTACCTGGCCGGCCTCAAGCAGGGCTGGGCCTTCTCCTGGCGCTCGCTGATGGCCGCCGAGCTGGTCGCCAGCTCGCCCGACCTCGGCCAGGGCCTGGGCCGCTACCTGGAGAACCAGCGCGAGTTCTCCGAGATGTCGGGCGTGCTGCTCGGCATCATCCTCATCCTGTTCGTCGGCATCGCCATCGAGCTGCTCGTGTTCGCCCCGATCGAGCGCCGGGTGCTGCGCAACCGCGGCCTGCTCGCCGCCGCCCGCTGAGCCCTGTCCGGGCCGACACCGTAAGGTTGGATCCCATGTTCACCGGCCGGCTGTCCGCTGCTCCGCCAGCGGGCAGCCCTGCCCTGCTGCTGATCGCCCACGGCAGCCGCGACGCCCGGCACGCGGCCACCGTGAACGCGCTCGTCCAGCAGGTCCGCGCGCTGCGGCCCGCGCTGGAGGTCGCCACCGCGTACCTCGACCACTGTGCGCCGCGCATCCCGCAGGTCACCGGCCGGCTGGCCGGCGCGCCCGCCGTCGCGGTGCCGCTGCTGCTCAACCGGGCCTTCCACGCCAAGACGGACATCCCCGCCGCGCTGCGCGAGGCCGGCGCCGACCTGCCGCTCGCCGACGTCCTCGGGCCGTCCCCGCTGCTGCTCGCCGCACTGGAGCGCCGCCTCGCCGAAGCCGGGCTGGACGTCGGCTCGGCCGCCGTCCGCGCCCGCACCGGTGTCGTGCTCGCGGCGGCCGGCTCCTCCGACCCGGCCGCCGGCGCCGCCACCCGCACCCTGGCCGCCGACTGGCTGCGCACCCGGGGCTGGGCCGGCGTCGAGGTCGCGTACGCCGCCTCGGCCGCCGACGGCGCCCGGGTGCCGGAGGCGATCGCCGCCCTGCGGGCCGCCGGCGCCACCCGGACGGCCGTCGCCCCCTACCTGCTCGCCCCCGGCCTGCTCCCCGATCGCATCAACGCCGCCGCGGCCGCCGCCGGGGCCGACCTCACCGCCGCCGTGCTCGGCGCCGCGCCGGAGGTCGCCCACCTGGTGCTGCGCCGCTACGACCGCGCCCGGCTCGCCGTCCCGGCCGCGCCCGCGCTGTCCGCCTGAACCCCGGCGGACCCGGCGGACCCGGCTGGCCTCAGTCGCCCGGCTCGCCGTCCGCCGAGGCCAGCAGTCGGGCCAGCGGCGTACGCGCCAGGACGACCGCCCCCGCCAGGATCGCCCCGGCGCCCAGCAGCTCCGGCACCAGCCACCACCCCGTCCGGACGGACTCCTCGAAGACGGTGACGCCCAGCGCCAGGCTGACCAGCGCGTCCGTCAGGGTCAGCGCGGGCTGCGAGGCCACCAGCGGCCCGGACTGCATGGCGTTCTGCAGCAGGAAGACCGCGCCGACCCCCGCCAGCGCGAAGCCGTAGGTCTGCCAGGCCCCGAGGAACCCCGCGACGCCGTCCGCCTGCCAGGCGTGCGTGGCCGCCTTCATGAGTGCCGCCGTCAGCGCGTTGCCGATCGCGGCCCCGGCCGCCAGCGCGCCGGCCCGCAGCCGACCCGGCGGCTGCCGCTTCGCGACCGCCACGAGCAGCGCCACCGCCGCCAGGCAGCAGCCCGTGGCGACCGCCCAGCGCCCGCCCGGCGGATCCGTGACGCCGCCCGAGGGCGCCGCCGCCGCCAGACCCACCCCGAGCCCGGCCACCACCGACAGCACCGCCAGCCAGCTGCCGCGGGTCAGATGCCGGCCGAGCACCACCCCGGCGATCAGCATCGCCATCGGCAGCTCCAGCACGAACAGCGGCTGCACCAGTGACAACGCGCCCTCGGACAGCGCCAGCGCCTGGAAGCACGCCGCGACGGCGATCGCCCCGAACCCGGCCAGCCACACCGGCCGGTGCAGCAGCTCCACGATCAGCCGCAGCCGGAACCCCGCCGACAGCGGCACCGTGCTCGCGGCCTTGCGCTGCAGCACGGTGGCCGTCGCGCTGCCGGCGGCCGCGAGGAGCGCGAACACCACGGCCGTCACTGTCTGCACCGGTCACTCCGCTCCGCCGGAGGCCGGGCGGCCGCCGGCCCGGGCGAGGCGCGGCCCCGGCGGGGCCGCGCCTTCGGGTCCGGTCACAGGTTCTCAGGCTTCGGCGATCTCGCGGACCTCCGACGTGACGGTCCAGTCGTCCGGGTGGATCTCCAGGAACCGCTTGGTCCACTCCAGGGCCTCGGCCATGTCCGCCGCCCGGATGATGGCGTAGCCGCCGACGACCTCCTTGCTCTCGGTGAAGGGCCCGTCGACGTAGCTGAGCCGCCCGCCGGACCAGGTGACCCGGGTGCCCTCAGAGGTCGGGGCGAGCCCCGCCGTCTCCAGCATCACCCCGGCCTTGGTGATCTCCTCGAACAGCGCGCCCATCCGCTTCTCGAACTCCGGGTCGGGCGCCTCGCCGGGCAGGTTCTGCTCGTCGATACGGATCAGCGACAGGTAACGCGGCATGGTGACTCCTCGGTCGGGAGGCGGTGCTTCTCCCCGCCTCTCACCCCTGCGTCGAACGGGAGCAGCCCGGATCGACAGCTCCCCCGGAATTCTTCTGAAATCCCTCCGACCCGGCCACCGGAGCGCGCGACCCGGCCGTGGGATCAGACCTTCCGCAGGAGGAAACTGTCGCTCGGGGTGCCCGCGAAGAGCAGGTCCATCCGGCCGGAGAGCTGGTAGACGCTGCCGTCCGGGCCCGCCGTGACGGCCGTCGGGGCGGGGTCGGCGGAGGGGTGGACGGCGGCCAGCCGGGCGGTGCGCCAGCCGTCCGCCGAGCGGAGTTCGACCTCGGCGTCGCGACCGGGGGCCCCCAGGCCGTTGGTGACACCCAGCACGGTGCCGTCCCGGCGGCCGAGCAGGCCGTCGAGCCCGGCCAGCGCGCCGGCCGGGAGGGTTCCGGCCGGGCCGGTGACCGGGATCGGGCGGACGTCGGCGGGGCGCCGTACGGGCACCCGCCACAGCGTGCCGTCGTCGTACTTGCCGAGGACGAGGACGCCGTCCTGGTACACGATGCCGTTCAGGCCGTAACCGCCCGGCTGCGCGCTCAGCCGGGCGTCCCGCAGCAGGACGGAGGCGCGGCCGTCCACGCCGACCCGGTAGACGATCGGCGCGGCGGAGTCGGTGACGTAGGCGGTGCCGTCCGGGCCGAACGCGACGTCGTTGGCGAAGTGCGGGCCGCCGTCGCCGGCCACCGCCGCGAGGTCGGTGTAGAAGATCCGGCGGCCGGTCTCCAGGTCGTAGGCGCCGATCCCGGCCAGCCTGCCGGTGGTGGCGGCCGAGCTGCGCAGGCCGACGCCGTTGTCGCCGTTGGCCAGCACGACGCGCCCGCGGGCGGCGTCCACGTGCAGGCCGATCACCGAGACTATCGTCCGCGGATCGTCGACCAGCGTGCGGACACTGCCGTCGGGCCGGACGGCGGAGACCGTACCGTGGCGCAGCGAGCCGACCAGGAACCGGCCGTGCGCCGCGTCCCAGGTCGCGCCCTCGGGGTGCAGGGTCGGTGCGTGGCCGTCCACCAGGGCGGGGTAGCGGGCGGGGTGGTGCGGTGCGGCGGCGGTGGCGGCCGGCAGGGCGGCCGTGCTGAGCAGTACGGTGGCGGCGGCGGCCACCAGGGCGCGGCGGAGCTGTCGGTTCATCAGGCGGTCCCCTTGTGACGGATCCTCACGGTGCTTACGGGAACAGCCTGTCGGGTGCGGCGGGGAGCGGGCAGTGCGTGGCGATACTGGTAGTACGGCTACCAGGCACGGGAACGGGAACGGGGGCGGATCATGACCACGGTCGGGACGCGGCGGACGGCACTGTCGAACTTCCTGCGCAGCCGCCGGGCCGGGCTGACCCCCGAGGACGTGGGGATGGCACCGGGTCTGCGCCGCCGCACGCCGGGCCTGCGGCGGGAGGAGCTGGCGGTGCTCGCCGGGGTCGGGGTGACCTGGTACACCTGGCTGGAGCAGGGGCGGGCGATCAACCCGTCCCCCGAGGTGCTGGCCAGTCTGGCCCGTACGCTGCGGCTGGACCACGCGGAGACGGAGTACCTGTTCCGGCTGGCGGGCAGTCACCCCCGGGCCGAGCAGGGCGCGGTGCCGGAGCGGGTGCCCGGGGCGCTGCTGCGCCTGATGCACGCGCAGTCGCCGTCGCCCGCCTTCCTGATCGACGCGGACTGGGACATCCGGGCCTGGAATCCGCAGGCGGAGGCGCTGTTCGAGTTCTCCCGGTGGTCCGCGCAGGAGTGCAACCTGGCCTGGGTCGTGTTCGCCAACGAGACGCACCGGGCCCGGGCGGTGGACTGGGAGCGCCATGCCCGCCGGATACTGGCCCAGTTGCGGGCCGCGTACGGCGAGCGGGGCGGCGACGACTCACCGGGCGCGCGGAGGCTGGCGGAGCTGATCGCGCGGCTGCGGGCGGGCTTCCCGGAGGCGGCCCGCTGGCTGGACGAGCACCAGGCGCAGGAGCGGTCGGGCACCGAGAAGGAGCTGGTGCACGAGGTGCTGGGCCTGCTGCGGATCGACCAGCTGGTGCTGCTGGCCTCGGGTGAGCCGCAGTTGGAGCTCGTGGTGCTGGCGCCGAGGGACGGGGAGACGGCGGAGCGGCTGGGCCGGCTGGTGCCGCGGGCGGCGCTCAGCGAGGTGTGAGGCGCCGGGCTCCCGGCTCCTGCTCCTGGTACCGGAAACGGCGGAGCGGGCACCGCCCGAAGGCCGTGCCC
>NZ_JBHUWW010000108.1:0-31673 GCF_042669755.1 Kitasatospora sp. NPDC057223
CCACCGAAGGGTGGGCACCGCCCCTCTTCCCGTGCCTACGAGCGGCGGTCGCGGCCGAGCTGCTCGAAGAAGCGCAGGTGGTCGAGGTTGTCGACGGAGCCGGGGTTGACGGCCTGGTCGAGCGGGGTGCCGGAGAGCAGGCGCTTGACCGGCACCTCGATCCGCTTCCCGGTGAGGGTGTGCGGCAGGCCGGTGACGGCGACCACCTCGTCGGGGACGTGGCGCGGCGAGAGCTCCTGGCGCAGTGAGGTGCGGATCCGGGCGCGCAGGCCGTCGTCGAGGGTGGCGCCGGGGGCGAGGACGACGAACAGCGGCATCCAGTAGCCGCCGTCCGGCTCCTCCAGGCCGATGACGAGGGATTCGGCGATCTCGGGGAGGCGTTCCACCACCTCGTAGATGTCCGAGGAGCCCATCCGGACGCCCTGGCGGTTGAGGGTGGAGTCGGAGCGGCCGTGGATGATCACGGTGCCGCGCGCGGTGACGGTGATCCAGTCGCCGTGGCGCCAGATACCGGGGTACATGTCGAAGTAGCTGTCCCGGTAGCGGGTGCCGGCCGGGTCGTTCCAGAAGCCGGTGGGCATCGACGGCAGCGGCCTGGTGACGACCAGCTCGCCGACGGCGTCGGTGCGCGGGCGGCCCTGGACGTCCCAGGACTCGACGGCGGCGCCCAGACAGGGGGCCTGGATCTCGCCGAGGTACACCGGGAGGGTGGGGACGCCGCCGACGAAGCAGCTGCAGACGTCGGTGCCGCCGCTGACCGAGGCGAGCCAGACGTCCGCCTTGAGTTCGTCGTAGATCCAGCGGAAGCCGTCGGGCGGCAGCGGGGAGCCGGTGGTGCCGATGCAGCGGACGGCGGACAGGTCGAGATCGCGGCCGGGGTGCAGATCCGCCTTGCGGCCGGCCATCACGTACGCGGCCGAGGTGCCGAGGACGGTGGCGCCGCTGCGGGCGGCGACCGACCAGAACGCGCCGGTGTCGGGGTGGCCGGGGCTGCCGTCGTAGGTGACGATCGTCGCCCCGACCAGGAGGCCGGCGACGAGGAAGTTCCACATCATCCAGCCGGTGGAGGTGTACCAGAGGAAGCGGTCCTCGGGGCCGAGGTCCAGGTGCAGGCCGGCCTGCTTGAGGTGCTCGACCAGGATGCCGCCCTGGCTCTGGACGATGGCCTTGGGCAGGCCGGTGGTGCCGGAGGAGTAGAGCACCCAGAGCGGGTGGTCGAACGGGACCTGCTCGAAGACCGGCTCCGCCTCGGCGGCGGTCAGGTCGTCCCAGTGCAGTGCGCCCTCGGGCGCGGGGGCGCCCAGCAGCGGGACGTGGACGACGGCGCGCAGCGTCGGCAGCTCGCGGCGGAGCTCGGCGACGACGTCGGTGCGGTCGTGGTCCTTGCCGCCGTAGTGGTAGCCGTCGACGGCGAAGAGGACGGCCGGTTCGATCTGCTGGAGGCGGTCCAGGACGCTGCGGGCGCCGAAGTCGGGGGCGCAGGACGTCCAGATCGCGCCGACGGAGGCGGTGGCGAGCAGCGCGACGACGGCCTGCGGGATGTTGGGCAGGTAGGCGCCGACGCGGTCGCCGGGGCCGATGCCGAGGGCTCGCAGCGTGGCGCTGAGGGAGCCGACCTGCCGGCGGAGCTCGGCCCAGGTGAGGGTGAGCGGCTGGTCCGTGGTCTCGTCCAGGTGGAGGAGGGCGGGCCGGTCGGCGTGCGCCGGGTCGGCGCCGTGGCGCAGGGCGTGCTCGGCGTAGTTGAGGCGGCCGCCGGGGAACCAGCGGGCGCCGGGCATCGCCGGGTCGGCGAGGACGGCGTCGGGTTCGGTGGAGAAGCGGACGTCGAACCACTGGGTGACGGCCGTCCAGAAGCGGTCGGGGTCGTTGGTGGACCAGGCGTGCAGGTCCGCGTAGCGGGCGGCGGCCTGCGCGTCGTCGCCCGCGGGGGCGAGCGGGGCGGCCGGGGCGCCGTGGTGTTCGGCTGCCCAGGCCTGGAAGGCGACGATCCGGGTGGCCGCGGCGGTGGCGGGGTCGGGCCGCCAGAGTGGTTGGTCCTGGGGTGGGGTGCTCACGGTGGTGGTCTCCCGGCCGAAGGATGGGGACGGGGTTGCTTGTGGCAGGGCCCGTCCGAACTGCGCTGACGCTCAGACCCTGCCACGTGATCGTCTCCGGCGCCAGGGCCGCCGCGGCCGGTCAGAGGTGGGCGTACTCGCCGGTGAACCAGGAGTGCGAGACCCGGGTGTGGAAGGGGAAGGCCAGCGGTGTGTCGGCGGTGGCGAGCTGCCAGCCGTCGGTCTCGTCGGTGGGCTCGGACGGGGGGAGTTCGGCGAGGTCGCGGGCCGGGAGGAGGCCGAAGAGGCAGAGGAATCCGCCGGCGGCGTCGGAGGCGGTGGAGACCAGGGTGATGTCGGCGGCGTCGGCCTTGATGCCGGTCTCCTCGCGGAGCTCGCGGACGCAGGCCTGCTGCCAGCTCTCGCCGTAGTCGACGTAGCCGCCGGGGAAGGCGAGTTCGCCGTAGCCGGGCTCGATGGTGCGCCGGATGACGACCAGCTGCCGCTCGCCGTCGGGGACGTCGATCGGGAGCAGGGTGACCACGACCGGCAGCGGGTTGCGGTAGCTGATCTCGGAGCAGCCCGGGCAGGTGCGGGGCCAGGCCACGGTGCCCGGCGGGTAGGCCGTTCCGCACCAGTGGCAGTGCGAGTTGGGCCCGAACGCCGCCTTGGGCGCGGCTTCGTGAGTCGTCATGGGGTGGATGGTAGCTGCCGGAAGGGGCAGGGCCCGGTGGAGTTTGTGGTCCGCGGTGGGGCCGTACGACTCCAGCAGGACGGGAGTGCGCAGGGCGTCGGCGATGGCGTCGGCCCAGGAGTCCGGGTCGGGGCCGGGGTCGGTGAGCCGGCCCGGGCGGGCCCGGAGCAGGGCGGTGGTGAGCCGGCCCTGGGCGGCGAGGTCGCCGGCGGCTCCGCTGCTGATCCGGTGCAGGGGGGCGCCGTCCAGGTCGTAGGACTCGCAGATCCGCAGGCCGGGGTGCCTGGCCGGGGCGTCGAGGTGGGTGAGGGCGAGGGCGTCGGCGCCGCCGGCCGCGGCGAGGGCGTAGCGGTGCGCGACCGTGTCGAAGTGGCCGACCCGGAAGGCACCCTGCCAGCGGCCGGTGCCGTTGTGGGGCTCGGGGATGTCGAGCGCCGTGTCCTCGGTGGGGAGCGGGCCGGGGCCGTGCCGGGTGGTGTAGCTGCGCAGGACACCCAGACGCAGGGCGGCGCCGGGGGCGGCCGACTCGGCGAGCAGGGTCTCGGCGTTGGCGAAGGTGGTGGTGGACCAGGTGGTGTAGGGGTGGAATCCGTGCCACTCGTCGAGCAGGACGCCCTGGGCGCCCTCGAAGACGACGGGGCCGGTGCGCAGCAGCCGGGTGAGGTGGGTGTCGTCGGTGAGGGTCACGTGTGCGGCGAAGGCGCGGAACGCGGTGGCGCAGTCGGCCGGGGGCGGGGCGGGGAGGGCCGCCGGGGTGAGGCCGAGTTCGGCGGCGAGGCGCTCGCGCAGCAGGGTGAGTTTGCCGAGGAGGCGGGCGGGGGTGGTGCAGTCGGCGGCGGTGGGGGCGTCGACGGGGTGGGCGAGGGCGTAGCGGGCGGTCTCGCCGATGCCGAGGCCGCAGGAGCCGTGCCGGTCGGCGTCGCGGCGTTGTTCCCGGATCCGGTTGGCGGCGGCGTGGTACGGGGTGGTGAGCAGCGCCCGGCGGTCGACGGTGAGCAGGGTGAGCGGGTCGGGGACGCCGAGGCCGGCCAGGTGGGCGGCTTCGGCGGCGAGGGCGAGCGGGTCGACCAGCATGAGGCGGGAGAGGTGGGTGGGGACGCCGGCGAAGGTGCCGGAGCCGAACTGGGCGAAGGTGTGGTGGCGGCCGTCGCGGGTCACGACGTTGTGGGCGGCCTGGGCACCGCCGTTGTGGCGGACGACGGCGTGGACGGGTCGGCGGCTGCCGGGGCCGAGCGGGCCCCGGCAGAGCCGGTCGACGACTGTGCCCTTGCCCGCGTCCCCGAAGCCGAGATCGCAGACGATGACGTGGTCGGTGAGCCGGCCCGTGAGGTGGTCGGTGACGTGGGCAGGGGCGTGGCCGGCGGGGCCCGCGACGGGCCGGGGGCCGGGGATGCGGCGGTCGGTCATGCCGGGGTGCTCAGAGGCGGGTGGTGCCGGTGGCCGCGCGCTCGCCCGGGTCGAGCAGGGAGGCGCCGGGCACGGCCACCTCGCTGCTGCGGCGGGCGAGACCGGCCAGCGCGCGGCCGACGCTGGCGGCGGAGTCGGAGCCGATGTCGGCGAGGTCGTCGAGGCCCTCTTCGAGGTCGATGGCCTCTTCGCCGAGGCCGACGGTGAGGGCGATGGTCTCGCAGACGGCGTCCAGGTCGTCGAGCTCGATGACGTTCTGGCCGAGGAGCTTGCGCCAGGTGCCGAGGACGTCGGTGCTGCCGGCGTGGGCGGTGCCGGCGGGGAGGATGAAGTAGACGTCGTAGGAGCGGCGCAGCTCGGCGAGGATGGCGGTGACCGGGATGTCCTCGGTGATCTCGTCGCCGAGCACGTCGCGGACCTCGCGGGCCTTGACCTTGCCGTAGGGCTTCTCGTCGCCGATCAGGAAGAGGTAGCCGCGCCGGCCCCGGCGGTCGATGCTGTCGAGGGCGGTGTGCCGGGCCATGGCGTACATGGCGAGTTCGTAGGACTCGGTCATCTGGCCGCCGCCGCCTCCCTCCAGCAGGATGTTGCCGAGGTCGTCGTCCATCCGGTTGTCGGACTCGAACTGGCCGAGCTGGAGCGGGACGCGGTCGCAGGTGGCGTCGCCGACGGCGCCGAACAGGATCTGCGGGTGCTCGGTGTACCCCTTGCGCAGGAGCAGGCCGAACAGCTCGGGGAGCTTGGTCTGCAGGACGCGCGGGACGCTCTGCATGGAGCCGGTGACGTCGAAGAGGACGGCTATCGGGAGCGAGGCGGGGTGCTCGTCGGAGTCCCGGCTCTCGCGGACGGTGAGGCCCTTGGGGTCGAGCGAGGGGTGGGCCTTCCAGGTGTTGCGGGCGCCGCGGGTCGCGCGGTCGCTGTAGTCGAAGGCACCGGCGCCGCTGGCGGCGCGGTAGTGCGCGGCGGCGTCGTAGACGTTGGTGGACCAGCTTCCGCTGCCCATGGTCGGCTCCTCGGGTTTCGGTGGTGTCGGGTTGTCAGTGGGCCGCTGCGCTGCGCGGGGGCAGCCGGAACGGGCGGAAGGTGCGCGGGCCGTAGAGGCGCTCCAGCAGCTCGTCGAGCTCGGCGAGGAGCTTCCAGGCGTCGTGCGGGCGGCGGGCCTCGGCGGGGAGCGTGCAGCCGGCGATGAAGGCACGGAGGGCCTTCGGGGCCTGCTCCCCCATCAGGTGTTCGATGCAGCGGGAGGCGAGGTGGATGTCGGTGGCCTCGGTGACCGGCCGGCGGGCCGCGACCTCGGGCGGGTACCAGTCGCGGTGACGCTCCACCAGGGCCGGGGCGGGTGCGTGGGCGCCGGTGGTCGAGTAGCACCAGTCGAGCAGGACGAGGCCGTGCTGTGCGGGGTGGACGAGGACGTGCTCGGGCAGGACGGCGCCGTGCCGGACGCCTGCGCGGTGGGCGTAGCCGAGTGCCACCAGGAGGCGGCGCCACATCCACGCGGCGTCCCTCGGGTCGAGCCCGTCGGGGTAGGCGTCGCGGACGTCGGTGAGCGGGTGGAAGCCGTCGAGCCGGAGGAGGGCGTTGACGCGGCGGGGCTCGGCGGCCGGGTCGGCCGCCTCGTGGTGGCGGAAGCTGTCGAGCAGGGTCGGGGCGTAGGCGTGGTGGCGGCGGTCGCCGTGGGAGGTGAGACGGGTCAGTGCGTCGGCCTCGCGCTCCATCAGGTCGTTGTCGGCGGCGGCCCTGGGGATCTTGAGGACGGCGTCGAGGGCGGGCCCGGTGTGCGCGGGCCGGGGCACGCAGCGGGCGGCGCGCAGGACGGCGACGTCGCCCGTGGCCAGGGCCGGGCCGAGCGTGTAGTGGTGGCGGGCGGTGGTGACGGCGGGCTCGGCGGTGGGCGCGGCGGCGCCGTGCTGGTGCAGGTGCCAGAGGCGGCTGAGGGTGTCGAAGGCGCCGGCGGCTTCGGTGCGGTGCGCGGCGGGTGCGGTGTCGGGGTGCAGGAGCCGGGCGAGCCGGCGGTAGCGGCGGACGGCCGCTGCCTGGTCGGCGGGGAAGACGTCCTCGGGGTGGCGGGCCGCGCCGAGGGCGGCGAGCGCCTCGGCGAAGGTGCGCGGGCCGGCCGGCGGGCGGGCCGCGCGGGCGGCGGTCACCTGACTTCGTCCTCGTGGCCGGGGCGGAGCAGCGGGGGGTGCAGGAGTGCCGCGTCCCCCGAGCGGTAGTTGCGGGCGCGCGGGCCGCCGCGGCTGCCGCCGCGCTCGGCGCTGGTGCCGGTGCTCTCGACGAAGCCGGGGACGGAGAGGACCTTGCGGTGGAAGTTGCCCGGGTGGAGCTTTTCGTCCCAGACGGCCTCGTAGACGGCGCGCAGCTCGGGGATGGTGAAGTCGTGGTGGAGGAAGGCCGTCGCGAGCGGGCTGTACTCGATCTTCGCGCGGGCGCGGTCGAGGCCGTCCGCGAGGATCGTGGCGTGGTCGAAGGCGAGCGGGATGCGCGGGGCGGTGCCCGCTTCGAGCAGGGCGCCGGCGCGCTCGTCGAGTCCACCCCCGTGGGTCTCGGCGGGCGCGCCGGCGGTCTGGTGGCCGGCCGGTGGCCGGAGGTCGAGGGAGGCCACCGGGTGCCAGGCGGCGGAGGCGGCGTCCGTGCCGGCCTGCGGGTCGGGCAAGCCGGGGGCGAAGGCCAGGTAGGCGACGGAGACGACGTGCATCCTCGGGTCGCGCTCGGGAGCGCCGTAGGTGCCGAGCTGCTCCAGGTGGACGCGGCTGAGGGTGGCCTCGGCGTCGGCGGTGCCCTGCAGGCCGGTCTCCTCGGCCAGCTCGCGGGCGGCGGCCTCGTCCAGCCCCTCCTGGCCGGCGCGGAGGAAGCCGCCGGGCAGCGCCCAGTAGCCCTGGTAGGGCGGGCCAGCCCGTTCGACGAGCAGGACGTGCAGGCTGCCCCGGCGCAGGGTGAGCGCCACGACGTCAACCGTGACGGCGACCGGGGTGTAGGCGCGCGGATCGTAGGAGGCCAGCCATGCCTGTTCGGCTTCGCGGTCGTACGGCTGCGGTGGCTGCTGCGCTGTCACGGTCGGCCGGCTCCTCTGCGCTGTGCGGGGTGGCGCACCCTGCCCACCCGAGTCGTTCTCGGACTGAGAACAACTTAGCGCACATCGCTGACGGCGGGCCAGTGAATTTCCGCCGGGCGGCCGCCGCGGGCCGCTGGCCCGGCGCTGACCTGCGGCGACGTAGGGTTTCAGGACCGGCCACCGGAGGCGCCCGCATGTCAGCAACGACCCCTGCCCACCCCGCACCCTCCCCCGGCGGCTTCGCCGAGGCGCTGGCGGCGGGCCCGCTGGTGCTGGACGGCGGACTGTCCAACGAGTTGGCCGACGCGGGCCACGACCTCTCGGACGCCCTGTGGTCCGCCCGGCTGCTCGCGGACGAGCCGGCGGCGGTCACCGCGGCGCACCGGGCCTACTTCGAGGCCGGCGCCTCGGTCGCGATCACGGCGAGCTACCAGGCGAGTTTCGAGGGCTTCGCCCGGCGGGGCGCCGGGCCGGCCCGGGCGGCGGAGCTGCTCGCGCTGAGCGTGCGGCTGGCCCGCGAGGCCGCGCGGCAGGCCGGCGGCGGCCGGCGGCTCTGGGTGGCCGCCTCGGTGGGGCCGTACGGCGCGGTGCTGGCGGACGGCTCGGAGTACCGGGGCCGGTACGGCCTGAGCACCGCGGAACTGGAGGCGTTCCACCGGCCGCGGCTGGAGGCGCTGGCCGCCGCCGGGCCGGACGTGCTGGCGCTGGAGACCGTGCCCGACACGGACGAGGCGCGGGCGCTGCTGCGGGCCGTCCGGGGACTGGGCGTGCCGGCCTGGCTCTCGTACAGCGTCGAGTACGGGCCGCGGGGCGGCCGGACCCGGGCCGGCCAGCCGCTGGAGGAGGCCTTCGCACTCGCGGCCGACAGCCCCGAGGTGGTGGCGGTGGGGGTGAACTGCTGCAGCCCGGCCGATGCCGGCCGGGCGGTGGCGCTCGCGGCGCGGCTGACCGGCAAGCCCGTGGTGGTGTACCCCAACAGCGGTGAGCGGTGGGACGCGCGGGCCCGTGACTGGCGCGGCGGGCCGACGTTCCGCGCCGGGCGGGTGGCCGGCTGGCTCGCGGACGGCGCGCGCCTGGTCGGCGGCTGCTGCCGGGTGGGGCCGCGCGAGATCGCCGCACTGGCCGGGGAGGTCGGCCGGGCGACCGGCTCCGGGGCCGCCCACGGCCCGGACGCGGCGCGGCCACCGGTAACCTGACGCGGCCGCGTACCGGCACCGGGCCGGGCCCGCGCGTCCGGCGGGCAGCCCTGCCGGAAGCCCTGGCGGGGCGTTTTCAACCGGGGAAGGTGCACACCACCGGCCCGGCCTGGCAGACTCATGCCGTCAGCACTTCGGTCGACAATGTCGACCGCCTGTCCGTGGAGGTACTGAATGCCCGGCCCGATCCAGTCGCTCTCCCGGGCCGCCGCGATCATGCGCCTGCTGGCCGGCGGTGAACGCCGGCTCGGCCTCTCCGAGGTCGCGACGTCCCTGGACCTCGCCAAGGGCACCGCGCACGGCATCCTGCGGACCCTCCAGCAGGAGGGCTTCGTCGAGCAGGATCCGGAGAGCGGGAAGTACCAGCTGGGCGCCGAACTGCTGCGCCTGGGCCAGAGCTACCTGGACGTCCACGAGTTGCGCGCCCGCGCGCTGGTCTGGGCGGACGACCTGGCCAGGGCGGCCGGCGAGACGGTGTACCTCGGCGTCCTGCACCAGCGGGGCGTGCTGATCGTGCATCACGTCTTCCGCCCCGACGACTCCCGGCAGGTCCTGGAGGTCGGCTCGATGCAGCCGCTGCACAGCACCGCGCTGGGCAAGGTCCTGCTGGCGTACGACCCGGTGGCGCGCGGCGAGTTGGGCGACGGCCCGCTGGAGGCGTACACCTCGCACACCCTCACCGACCTCGCGGACGTCGATGCCGAGGCGGCGCTGACCCGGGAGCGGGGCTGGACCGGCGCGGTGGAGGAGACCTGGGAGGGCGTGGCCTCGATCGGCGCGCTGATCCAGGACCGGCGGCGCAACCCGGTGGGCGCGGTCTGCATCAGCGGCGCGGTCGAGCGGGTCTGCGAGGCCGGCGTGGTCCGGCCGTCCCTGGTCGCCTCGGTGCGCAGCGCCGCACGGGCCATCTCGCGGGATCTCGGCGCCGGACGGTTCTGACCCCCGCCGCCACCGGGCCGCCGCCACCAGGACGGGGCGGCGGGCCGGCACACCTGGGGCATCTTCACTTCGCGGACAGGCCGAGGCCTGTCCGCCTACTGGCGTTTTGTCCATTTATAGGGCCATTTGAGTGCTAGCGTCGTCGAAGGTTCCTGATCATCGCGAGTCCTGGGTCACAGGTGTGTCACCCGGCCTTGACGCGAAGCCGAGGGGAGAGGGAAGCTTCCGCATGACGGTCGACATTGTCGAACGGTGGCCGCAGAGATGAGGCCTCCACTGTCGGGCCGCGACCCCGGGACGGGTAGCGGCCACCCCACACGGTGTCCCGCCACCGTGCCCCTCCCCCACCTGCTCCGGGCCATACGGACAAAGGAGTCTTTGTGTCCGCGTTCTCCAACGGCGACATCTTCGTCGGCGAAACCCTCGGTACCGCCGCCCTGATACTCCTCGGCGGTGGCGTCTGCGCCGCCGTCACGCTCAAGAAGTCCAAGGCCGTCAACGCCGGCTGGCTGGCGATCACCTTCGGCTGGGGCTTCGCGGTGATGATCGCCGCGTACATGTCGGCCTCGAAGTCCGGTGCCCACCTGAACCCGGCCGTCACCCTGGCCATCGCCGTCGACACCGGCGACTGGAGCAAGGTGCCGGTCTACCTCGGCTCCCAGCTGCTCGGCGCGATCATCGGCGCCGTGCTGGTCTGGCTCACCTACCTCGGCCAGTTCCAGGCCAACGAGGAGCCGACCCTCGGCATCTTCTCCACCGGCCCCGAGATCCGGAACCCGGTCCAGAACCTGCTGACCGAGATCATCGCCACCACGGTGCTCTGCCTGGCGATCCTCACCCAGGGCCTCACCAAGGGCCTCGGCCTCTCCGGCACCGGCGTACTGATCGTCGCGTTCACCGTCGTCGGCATCGGCCTCTCGCTCGGCGGCCCGACCGGCTACGCCATCAACCCGGTCCGCGACCTGGGCCCGCGCATCGTCCACTCGCTGCTGCCGATCCCGAACAAGGGCGGCAGCGACTGGGGCTACGCCTGGATCCCCGTCCTCGGCCCCGCGATCGGCGGCCTGCTGGCCGGTCTGATCTACAACGTGGCCTTCTGAGCCACCCGCCAGTCCCGCCCCTCCTGGTTTGCCCCGCGCCTCCCCCCGGGGACTGAGACAGCATCAGGCAGACCGGAAGCCCCCGACCCCCCTCCCCCTCCTCAGAGCCGAGGCCCCAGACATGACCACCGCTCCCCTCTCCACGACCGGCAGCTACATCGCCGCGATCGACCAGGGCACCACCTCCAGCCGGTGCATCATCTTCGGCGCGGACGGCCGCATCGTCGCCGTCGACCAGCAGGAGCACCGGCAGATCTTCCCCCAGCCGGGCTGGGTCGAGCACGACGCCGCCGAGATCTGGACCCGGGTGCAGTCCGTGGTCCGCGGCGCGCTGGAGAAGGCCGGCCTGACCAGGGACGACATCCGCGCGATCGGCATCACCAACCAGCGCGAGACCACCGTCCTGTGGGACCGGAACACCGGCGAGCCCGTCCACAACGCGCTGGTCTGGCAGGACACCCGTACCGAGGGCCTCTGCCGGGAGCTCGGCCGCAACGTCGGCCAGGACCGCTTCCGCCGCGAGACCGGCCTCCCGCTGGCCAGCTACTTCGCCGGCCCGAAGATCCGCTGGCTGCTGGACAACGTCGAGGGCCTGCGCGAGCGCGCCGCCGCCGGGGACATCCTGTTCGGCACCATGGACACCTGGGTGATCTGGAACCTCACCGGCGGCGTCAACGGCGGCAAGCACATCACCGATGTGACCAACGCCAGCCGCACCATGCTGATGAACCTGAACACCCTCGCCTGGGACGAGAAGATCGCCGAGTCGATGGACGTGCCGCTGTCCGTCCTGCCGGAGATCCGCTCCTCCGCCGAGGTCTACGGCACCGCCGTCGGCGACCTGGAGGGCGTGCCCGTCGCCTCCGCGCTCGGCGACCAGCAGGCCGCCCTGTTCGGCCAGACCTGTTTCAACGAGGGCGAGGCCAAGAGCACCTACGGCACCGGCACCTTCCTGCTGCTGAACACCGGCGAGAAGATCGTCAACTCCTACCACGGCCTGCTGACCACCGTCGGCTACCGGATCGGCGACCAGGCACCGGTCTACGCCCTGGAAGGCTCGATCGCCGTCACCGGCTCACTCGTCCAGTGGCTGCGCGACCAGCTCGGCATCATCTCGACCGCGGCCGAGATCGAGACCCTCGCCAACACCGTCGAGGACAACGGCGGCGCCTACTTCGTGCCGGCCTTCTCCGGCCTGTTCGCCCCGTACTGGCGCTCCGACGCACGCGGTGTGATCGCCGGCCTGACCCGGTACGTCACCAAGGGCCACCTGGCCCGCGCCGTGCTGGAGGCCACCGCCTGGCAGACCCGCGAGGTCGTCGACGCCATGCAGAAGGACTCCGGCGTCACCCTGACGGCCCTCAAGGTCGACGGCGGCATGACCTCCAACAACCTGCTCATGCAGAACATCGCCGACGTGCTGGACGCTCCCGTCGAGCGCCCGTACGTCGCCGAGACCACCGCGCTGGGCGCGGCCTACGCGGCCGGCCTCGCGGTCGGCTTCTGGCCCGACCTCGACACCCTGCGGGCCAACTGGCACCGCGCCGCCGAGTGGACCCCGCGGATGGACGAGGCCACCCGGGAGCGCGAGTACAAGAAGTGGCTCAAGGCCGTCGAGCGCACCATGGGTTGGGTGGAGGAGGAGGACGAGAGCTGACCGCACCGCCGGTCGGGGCCGCAGGACGGCCCCGACCGGCCCACGCTGTTCCCGGGCCGCGACCACGGCCCGTCCCCGGCCTCCCGCGAGGCCGGACCGCACACCGAGAGGAGAAACGGCGCGCCGCCCGCACCGGACGCCGTAAAAACACCATGGCAACCATCCCGACCCTGGGTGCCGAGCGCACCGCCGGCCACACCGCCTCCCGCGCCGAGACCCGCGAACTGCTGGGCAAGGCGACCTACGACCTGCTCGTGATCGGGGGCGGCATCCTCGGCACGGCCGTCGCGTGGACCGCCTCCCAGGCGGGCCTCAAGGTCGCCATGGTCGACGCGGGCGACTTCGCCGGCGCCACCTCCAGCGCCTCCTCCAAGCTCGTCCACGGCGGGCTGCGCTACCTGCAGACCGGCGCGGTCAAGCTGGTCGCGGAGAACCACAAGGAGCGGCGCGTCCTCGCCACCGACGTGGCCCCGCACCTGGTCAACCCGCTGACCTTCTTCGTCCCGGTGTACAAGGGCGGCCCGCACGGCGCCACCAAGCTCGGCGCCGGCGTCTTCCTGTACTCCGCGCTCTCCGCCTTCCGCGACGGCATGGGCCGGGTCTCCACCGCCGCGCACGCCTCGCAGCAGGTGCCCGCACTGCGCACCGAGGGCCTGCGCTCGGTCGCCGTCTACGGTGACCACCAGATGAACGACTCCCGGGTCGCCGTGATGACCGTCCGCGCGGCCGTCGACGCCGGCGCCGTGGTGCTCAACCACGCCGAGGTCACCGGGCTCCGGTTCACCGGCAACCGGGTCACCGGCGCCGAGCTGAAGGACCGGTTGGACGGCACCGAGTTCGGCGTGAACGCCCGGCTGGTGCTGAACGCCACCGGCCCGTGGGTCGACCACCTGCGCACGATGGAGGACGCCGGCTCCGCCCCCAGCATCCGCCTCTCCAAGGGCGCGCACGTCGTCGTCAAGCGCCGCTCGCCGTGGCGCGCGGCGCTCACCATCCCGATCGACAAGTACCGCGTCTCCTTCGCGATCCCGTGGGAGGACCACGTCCTGCTCGGCACCACCGACGAGGAGTACACCGGCGACCCGCAGGACGTCCGCGCCACCGAGGCCGACATCGACCAGATCCTGGGCGAGGCCGGCCACGCGATCCGCGACGAGCACCTCGACCGCGACCTGATCACCTACGCCTTCGCCGGCCTGCGGGTGCTCCCCGGCGGCCCCGGCGACACCTCGGCCGCCAAGCGCGAGACGGTCGTCACCGAGGGCCGCGGCGGCATGCTGTCCGTCGCCGGCGGCAAGTGGACCACCTACCGGCACATCGGCCGCACCGTGCTGGAGAAGCTCGCGCACGTGCCCGGCACGACCCTCGGCGAGGACATGTCGCCGATCGCGCCCACCGTTCCGCTGCCGGGTGTCGGCGCGCCGAACGCCGTCGCGCACCGCCTGCTGATCGACCGTGAGCCCGGCTCGCGGATGGAGCCGCTGGTCGCCAAGCACCTGGCCAGCCACTACGGCACGCTCTCCTTCGACATCGCCCGCATGATCGACGAGAACCCCGAACTCGGTGCCCCGATCCACCCGGACGGCCCGGACGTCTGGGCCCAGGTCGCGTACGCCGCCGACAACGAGTGGGCGTACACCACGGACGACGTGCTGCGCCGCCGCACCACGATGACCGTGCGCGGGCTGGACACCCCGGAGATCCAGCAGGAGGTCGCGGCCTTCCTCGCGAAGCGCGGCAAGCAGTAGGCACGGGCAGCAGGACGCACGCCGCAGGGCGGGCACCCCGAGGGGTGCCCGCCCTGCGGCGTGCTGCGGCCGGGGCTGCTCCAGGACGGCCTCGGCGCCGAAACCTCAGAAGCAGCTCAAATTTTCGGTGTCTTGATGGTGCGTCAGCGATCGATACCTAGGCTTCGAACGTGCATTCCATAAATGAACCGACCGGTACAACCGTCCGACTGCCGGACGAAGCCCGCGCCGCAGTCGCCGACGCCCTCGGCTCCCCGTCCGGGCTGGGGGCCGCGCTGCCCGACACCGACGCCGGGGCCTACCTGGCCCACGGCGCCAAGCTGCTGCGCAACTGCCTGCCGCCGCAGACCCTGGACGCACTCGCCAGCTGGCGCCGCGAACCCACCCCCTGGCTGACCCTGACCAACCTTCCGGAGCAGGGCTCCGACGTGCCCACACCGCAGGACGGGTTCTGCGACGAGTCGCTCGTCACCCTGCCCAACCTCGTCCACTTCGGGCTGCTCCGGCTGCTCGGGCTCACCCCCGTCGCCTACCGGTGGGAGAACGACGGGCGGCTGATCCGCAACGTCGCGCCACGCGCCGAGGCCGCCCGCACCAACACCTCCTGGGGCTACGCCCGGCCGCTCGACTGGCACACCGACGACTCCGTCCTGGAGCACGGCCCGCACGCCACCGCGACCGAGGCCATCCCGCACTACCTGTCGTTCTACGGCGTCCGGAACACCGAGGGCGTCCCGACCGGGCAGCTGCCGGTCGACGCCGTGCTGGCCGCGCTCGCCCCGGAGACCGCCGAGGCGCTGCGCCGCCCGGAGTTCGCGGTGTCGGCGCCGGAGTCCTACCGCGCCGGGGACGACGGACGCCCGGCCGCGAGGACCGCCGTACCGCTGCTGTGGACACTGCCGGACGGGCGGACCGGCCTGCGGTACGGGCCGGGGCTGGCCCGGGGCCTGACGGCGGAGGCGGGTGCCGCCCTCGCCGCGTTCGAGGCCGTGCTGGCCGGGATGGACGGGGCCCCGGTGCTGATCGGGGCCGGCGGGTTCCACGTCTTCGACAACCGCCGGGTGATGCACCGCCGGGTGCCGTTCACGCCCGCCGCGGCGGGCCGGGCCCGTTGGCTGCGCCGCTGCTACGCCCTCGGGCCGGTCGCCGCGGGCGGCCGCCCGGCGCCGCGGCCCGCACGGTGAAGCCTGCGCGCACCGGGCCGGGGGCCCGCTGATGCCCGACATATCACTGACCACGCTCGCCCTGCTCTGCGTGGCCGCGGCGGGGGCCGGCTGGATCGACGCGGTGGTCGGCGGCGGCGGGCTCATCCAGCTGCCCGCGCTGCTGGTCGGCCTGCCGCACCTGCCGACCGCGTACGTCCTGGGCACCAACAAGGCGGTGGCCGTCGTCGGTACGAGCGCGGCGGCCGTGACCTACACCCGCAGGACCAGGATCGACCTGCGGACGGCCCTGCGGATCGGGGCGGCCGCCGCCGCGGGTTCGCTGGTCGGGGCGTCGTTCGCGGCCGGGATCAACAGTGCCGTGCTGCGTCCGCTGATCATGGTGGTGCTGCTCGTGGTGCTGGGGTTCGTGCTGTTCCGGCCGTCCTTCGGCGCGGCGGCCGGCAGCGGGCCGGCGAACCGGCAGCGGGTGCTCGCCGCGATCCTGCTGGCGGGGACGGGCATCGGGTTCTACGACGGCCTGCTGGGGCCGGGCACGGGCACCTTCCTGGTGATCGCACTGGCCGCGATCCTGCGGCTCGACCTGGTGCGGGCCTCCGCCACCACCAAGGTGGTGAACGTCTGCACCAACCTCGGGGCGCTGGTGATGTTCGCGTACCAGGGCACGGTGCTGTGGCAGCTCGCCGCCCTGATGGCGGCCTTCAACCTGGCCGGCGGCACGGTCGGGGCGCGGATGGCGCTCCGGCGGGGCAGCGGGTTCGTCCGGGGCGTCCTGCTCGTCGTCGTGGTGGGCCTCGTCCTCAAGCTGGCCCGCGACCAGTGGTTCGCGTGAGCACCTGAACGGCGGCGGGCCCGGGCACGGATGCCGGGGCCCGCCGCCGTTCCCGCCGCCGGGTCAGATGACCAGGCTGAGCGGCATGATCAGGGCGATGGCGACGACCGAGATGACGGTCTCCATCACCGACCAGGACTTCAGGGTCTGGCCGACGCTCATCCCGAAGTACTCCTTCACCAGCCAGAAGCCGGCGTCGTTGACGTGCGAGAAGAACAGCGAGCCGGCGCCGATCGCCAGCACCAGCAGCGCCGAGTGGGTGCTGGACATGTCGGCGGCCAGCGGGGCCACGATGCCGGCCGCCGTGATGGTGGCGACGGTGGCGGAGCCGGTGGCCAGCCGGATCAGCACGGCGATCAGCCAGCCGAGCAGCAGGGCCGAGATGTGCCACTTGCTCGACCACTCGCTGACGGCGTTGCCGACACCGACGTCGATCAGGGTCTGCTTGAAGCCGCCGCCCGCACCGACGATGAAGACGATCCCGGCGATCGGGCCGAGGGACTTCTCGACGGTCGTGGAGATCCGGGCCTTGCTGAAGCCGGCCGCCCGGCCGAGCGTCAGCATGCCGAGCAGGACGGCGGCGAGCAGCGCGATCAGCGGCGAGCCGATGAAGTCGAAGACCCGCTGCGGCAGCGCCTTGGGGTCGTCGATCACGACGTCGACCAGGGCCTTGCCGAGCATCAGGACGACCGGCAGCAGGATGGTCGCCAGCACGGCGCCGAAGCTCGGGGTGTGCTCGCGCTTCTCGGTCTCCACCGGGGCGGTCGACTCGGGGACGGCCAGCGGACCGACCCAGCGCTCGGCGACCCGGGCGAACAGCGGCCCGGCCACGATCAGGGTGGGGACGGCGATCAGCAGGCCGAGGGCCAGCGTGACGCCGAGGTCGGCGTGCAGGGCGTCGATGGCCACCAGCGGGCCCGGGTGCGGCGGGACGAGGCCGTGCAGCACCGAGAGACCGGCCAGCGCCGGGATGCCGACCCGCATCAGCGGGAGGTTTCCGCGCCGGGCGACCAGCAGCACGATCGGGATCAGCAGGACGACGCCGACCTCGAAGAACAGCGGCAGGCCGAGGACGGCCGCGATCAGCGCCATCGCCCAGGGCAGGGCCCGGCGGCCGGTGCGGGCGAGGACGGTGTCCGCGATGATGTTCGCCCCGCCGGAGTCGGCGAGGAGTTTCCCGAGCATCGCGCCCAGGCCGATCAGCAGGCCCACGCCCGCGACGGTGGCGCCGAAGCCGGTGGAGAAGCTGGTCAGCAGCTTGTCGAACGGGGCGCCGGCGACGACGGCGAGCAGGGCCGAGCCGATGGTGAGCGCCAGGAAGGGGTGCAGCTTCAGCTTGGTGATCAGCAGCACGATGGCGCCGATGCTGAGCAGCACGGCCACCAGCAGCCGGGTGTCGCTGCCGGTGTGCGGGAGCGCTGTGGGGGCGGCCGCGAGGAGGGTGGGGGACAGGCTCACGCGAGGTCTCCATTGACGGGCCGCAGGAGTGCCGCGGCCATCTCGACGAGTTGTTCGGGGGAGGGGCCCACGTCCAGTGCGGTGCCCCGTTCGTCCGCCTGGAGGGGTTCCAGGGCGGCGTACTGGGAGCCGAGCAGGGACGTCGGCATGAAGTGGCCGGTGCGGTGGGCGAGGCGGTCCTCGACCAGTTCGTGTCCACCGCTGAGGTGCAGGAAGTACGCCCCGGGGCAGGCGGCGCGCAGGATGTCGCGGTAGTGCCGCTTCAGCGCCGAGCAGGTCACCACTCCCCCGGTGCCGGCTTCGGCGCGTTCGCCGAGCCAGCCGCCGAGGGCGCGGAGCCAGGGGGCCCGGTCCTCGTCGTCGAGCGGGATGCCGGCGGACATCTTGGCGATGTTGGCCGGCGGGTGGAAGTCGTCCGCCTCCGCGTAGGGGAGGGCGAGGCGCTCGGCCAGCAGGCGGGCGACGGTGGTCTTGCCGACGCCCGAGACGCCCATCACCACGATGGTGGGCGGCTGGTTCTCGACGCTGAGAGCCATGGTGGTGCTCCTTCTCTGCCAGGCCTGGTTGCCGGCGGTGCCAGGGTGCCGGTGGGCAGGTACCAGTCCTGTGGTCGCTGGCAACTATCTCTCCAAAGATATGACCTATTCAAGGGGAGGAAACCAAATCGTCATACTTTTATGTCCGGGCGGGGTACGTCGGCGCCGAGGCGCGCGCCGGCGGACGCGGGCAGGCGTCTAGGCTGAGCGGATGGACATCCAGGGACTGCCCGGCCGGCTCCTCGCAGAACTCGGACCGGCCATCGCCTCCGGCGAGATCCCCGAGGGCAAGGTCCTGCGCGGCGAGGAGCTGGAGGCACGCTTCGGCGTCTCCCGCACGGTCGTCCGCGAGGCGATCCGGATCCTGGAGTCGATGCGGATGGTCGAGTCCCGGCGGCGGGTCGGCATCACGGTGCAGCCCAAGTCGGACTGGGACGTCTTCGACCCGCTCGTCATCCGCTGGCGGCTGGCCGGCGCGGACCGGCCCGCCCAGCTGCGCTCGCTCGGCTCGCTGCGGGTCGCGGTCGAGCCCGCCGCCGCCGCCCTGGCCGCCACCCACGCCACCGCCGACCAGTGCCGGGCGCTCAGCGCCCTGGCCGTCGAACTGACCGTCACCGCCCGTGCCGCCGACCTGGAGACCTTCCTCCGGCACGACATCGCCTTCCACGCGACCGTGCTGCAGGCCTCCGGGAACGAGATGTTCGCCCACCTCGGCGACACCGTGGGCGCCGTGCTGACCGGCCGCACGGAGTACCACCTGATGCCGCATCAGCCGGAGTCGTACGCGATCAGGCTGCACCGGGAGGTCGCGGAGGCGATCTGCGCGGGCGACCCGGTGCACGCCGAGCAGGCGATGCGGACGATCGTGTCCGGGGCGCTGGAGGAGCTGGACAAGCAGCTGACCTGACCGGCCCAGCGCACTGCGGCCCGTTCGCGCCCCCGGACCGGAACGCACTGCACGAATTCACAGCAGATCACCGCTTTTGGCCGCGTACATCCCGGCGGGTGGGGCAGGGTGGTGCGTGGGGGCGCATCGTGCGCACCCCTCCGATCCGTACGCAGCCCGGGGGTTGCCGATGACCGCCGCCCGACGCCGTCTGCCCGACGAGGTGCGCAGTGCCGCCGTGCGCGCCGTGCTGTGCCTGGCCTGCACCCTGGTCGGCCTGATGCTGGCGGTGCTGGCCTCGTACGCCGGCAGCGGCCTGCTGACACCCGCGCTGATGGCGATGGCGCTCGGCGTGTTCGGCACGATGTGGTGCCTGCTGGAGATCATGATCTCCCGTCAGGTGGCGGCCCAGCGGATGCGCGGCTCCGACCCGGCGTCACCGATGGGGGGCAGCCGGCCACCCGCCCACCGCACCGGGCGCGGCGCATCCGCCGGGCCGGCCGGCCGTCAGCCCCGGCTGCCCACCACGTAGCCGTACTGCACCGGCCAGCGCCGCTCGGCGCCGAGCTCGCGCGCCGCGTGCTGCGGCCAGTGCGGGTTGCGCAGCAGCTCACGGCCCAGCAGGACGACGTCCGCCTGCCCGTCCGCGACGATCTGCTCGGCCTGGGCGGGCTCGGTGATCAGGCCGACGGCCGAGGTCGGCATTCCGGTGGCGGCCCGGACCTCGGCCGCGAACGGCACCTGGAAGCCGGGGCCGACCGGGATCGGGGCGTCCTTGGCGGTGCCGCCGGTGGAGACGTCGAGCAGGTCCACGCCGACCGCGTGCAGCTCCTTCGCCAGCAGAGTGGTCTCCTCGATCGTCCAGCTGTCCCGGTCGTCCAGCCAGTCGGTGGCGGAGACGCGGAACAGCAGCGGCAGCTCCTCGGGCCAGACGGCGCGCACGGCCGTGGCCACCTCCAGCGCGAAGCGGATCCGGTTCTCGAACGAGCCGCCGTACTCGTCGGTGCGGTGGTTGGAGACCGGGGACAGGAAGGAGTGCGTCAGGTAGCCGTGGGCGCCGTGGATCTCCACCGCCTTGAAGCCGGCCGCGAGCGCGCGCTCGGCGGAGGCCGCGAAGGAGCGGACGATGCCGTGGATCTCCTCCACCGTCAGTTCGAGCGGCTCGGTGTACGTGTCGAACGGCACGGTGGACGGACCGCTCGGCTGCCAGCCGATCCCGTCGGCCGGGAGCGACCCGCCGCCGAGCCAGGGACGGTTGGTCGAGGCCTTGCGCCCGGCATGGCCGAGCTGGATCGCCGGCACCGCCCCGAGCTGCTCGACCAGGGCCGCGACCCGGGCCAGGCTCTCCTGCTGGCGGTCGTTCCACAGGCCGAGGTCGTACGGGGAGATCCGGCCCTCGGGGCGGACGGCCGTCGACTCCACGATCACCAGGCCGACGCCGCCGGCGGCCCGGGCGGCGAGGTGCGCGAGGTGGAAGTCGGTGGCCACCCCCGCCTCGGGGCCGTCCGGCTGTGCGGAGTAGGTGCACATCGGCGCCATCCAGACCCGGTTGGGCACGGTCACCGAACGGAGGGTGATCGGCTCGAACAAAGCACTCACGGCTACTCCTCACAGGGGCGTCCGGCTTCGACGGCCGGGCTCTTAGTACGTCATCCACCGTACTACGAGAAGTGTCGAACTACGAGACCCGTCGTACGATGACCCCGTGACCGCAGAAACCGCGCCGCCGACCGACAGCCGGACTGACGACCGAGCTGACGACCGAGCCGACGACCGAGCCGACGACCGGACCGGCCGGACCGGCACGGCCGTGCTGCCGGAACCCGCACCGCCGGAGATCCGGCTGGAGGCCGTCCTGCACGCCCTGGCGGACCCGGTCCGGCTGCTGATCGTGCGCGCGCTCGCGGACGGGCACCAGGAGATGTCCTGCATCGCCTTCGACCTGCCCGTGACCAAGTCGACCACCACGCACCACTTCCGCGTCCTGCGCGAGGCCGGGGTCATCCGCCAGCACCGCCGCGGCACCTCCCGGATGAGCACCCTGCGCCGCGACGACCTGGCGGCACTGTTCCCCGGACTGCTGGACAGCGTGCTGACCGGCGCCGCACGGCAGGCGCTGCGACTACCGCGGCACTGACCCGTCCGGAGACGGAGAACAGGGTTACCTATAGTGACTCCGGTCACAACAGCGTGTCATGCGACCGGGCCTGATCATTAGTCAGAGCATGATCTCGATCCCGGGCACCCGCAGTGCCCCCCTCGACACCCCGAGCACAGCCGTCGACCCGCTGACCGCCGGCTTACGCGCCCTCCTCTTCGGCGCCGACCGTGAGCGGATCCACGGACCCTGGCGGGAGTTGGCCACCGATCCGTGGATGTACCCGCAGCACGGGACGAGCAGCGCCGACCAGCTCGCCGCGTCCTACGAACGGCTGCGCCGGGTGAACACGGTGACCGACGCCGCCGCTCTGGCCGACGACCCCTACCGCCTGACCTCGCTGCACGAGTGGACGGCCACGATGGACGGTGCGCTCACCGTCCTGGCCGGCATCCACTACAACCTCTTCCTCGGCAGCCTGGCCGACCACGACGCCCATGACAAGCGCCCGTTGGACGAGTACCTCGCGATGACGCGGACCGGCACCTTCCTGTGCACCGAACTGGGCCACGGCAACGACGCCACCGCCCTGGAGACGACCGCCGTCTACGACCGGGCCGACCGCACCTTCACCCTGCACACCCCCAACGCCGGCGCGCAGAAGTTCATGCCGAACACCGGCCCGGCCGGCGGCCCGAAGTCCGCCGTGGTCGCCGCCCGGCTGCTGATCGACGACCGCGACCACGGGATCTTCCTGTTCCTCACCCCGCTCACCGACCAGGCCGGCCCCCTGCCCGGAGTCACCGTGCGCGCGCTCCCGCAGCGCCCCGGCAGCCCGGTGGACCACTGCCTGACCTCCTTCGACCAGGTCCTGCTGCCCCACGACGCGCTGCTGACCGGCGAGCACGGCCGGTTCGGCGACGACGGCGCCTTCACCAGCGCGCTCGGCAGCAGGAGGAAACGGTTCCTCACCAGCATCGGCCGGGTCACCCTCGGCAAGCTCTGCATGAGCGCCAGCGCGGTCGGCGTCTCCCGGGCCGCCCTGGCCACCGCCGTCCGCTACGCGCAGCACCGCCACGTGAGCGGAGCCCGCCCCGACCGCAGGGTGCCGCTGTGGGCGCACCGCACCCACCACGGACCGCTGCTGGAGCAGCTCGCCACCGCGTACGCCATGACCGCACTGCACCGGACCACCACCACGCTGTGGGCCGAGCACGACCGCACCGACCCGGCGGCCGCCGCCCACGCCCAACGCGAAGTGGCCGTCGCCAAGGGCTGGATCACCTGGCAGGCCCGCACCGTGCTGACCGAGTGCCGCGAACGGTGCGGAGCCCAGGGGCTGCTGCCCGTCAACGGCATCGTCTCGGGCACCGTCGACATCGAGGGGACGATCACGGCCGAGGGGGACAACCTCGCCCTGTGGGCGAAGACCGGCGCCGAACTGCTGCTCGGCCACGACGCCCCGCCGGCCGCCACGCCCGGCGGCGGGCCGGCCGACCCGGCGGTGCGCCAGAGCCTCCTGCTCGCCGCACGGCACCTCCTGCTGGCCCGGGCCCGGACCCGCCTGCGCCAGGCACCGGCCGGCGACAGTCTGCGCCGGTGGAACGCCGCCGCACCCGCCGCCCTGGCCGCCGTCACCGCGCACGCCGAACACCGGGCCGCGGCCGCGCTGCTCGCCATGGCCGAGCAGGCCGCCGGGCCGCGGGCCCGCGCCGTCCTCCTCGACCTGCACCAGCTCTTCACCCTGCGCCGCCTCGACCCGCGCACCGGCGCGCTCCAGGGCGGGCAGTACCTGACGGCCGACCAGGTGGACGAGCTGCCCGAGCTGATCGAGCAGAGCATCGCCCGCCTCGCCGGCCACGCACCCGCCCTGGTGGACGCCTTCGACCTGCCCGACCGGTTCTTCGCCGGCCGCCCGATCGCCAACCCCGGCTACCAGGAGGCCTTCGACGACGACGACGCCCACTGGAACCTCACCGCACCGGCCTGACGGGTACGGGCCCGGGCGGCCGCACCGGTCAGACCACGACCCGGTAGTGGGTCGTCAGGCGCCCGGCGTCGTCGAGGACATGGAGGGCGACCATCGGCGGGTGGTCGAACTCGATGCCCCGGCCGCCCTCGCAGGGCAGTGTCACCGTCGAGACCACCCCCGGCGCCACCAGCAGCGGCAGGCCCGCGAAGGTGGTGGCCGCCGGGGTGTGCGCGTGGCCGCAGAGCAGCGCCGCGACCCGGGGGTGCCGGGCCAGCACCCCGGCCAGCCGCTCCTCGCCCCGCTGGCGGATCCGGTCGACCAACGGCAGGTGCAGCGGCACCGGCGGGTGGTGGAACGCGACGATCGCCGGCTCGTCCTGCGGGCCCTCGGTGAGCGCCCGGTCGAGCCAGGCGATCGTCGCGTCGTCCAGCCGGCCGTCGTCCCGGCCGGGGACGGAGGAGTCGCAGAGCAGGAACGTCGCGCCCGACAGCCGCCGGACCTGGTTCACCGGACCGTCCTCCCCGGCGAAACCGAGCAGGCCGCGGCGGAAGGCGACGCGCTCGTCGTGGTTGCCGGGGCAGACCAGCACCGGGTACGGCGAGGCCAGCACCTTCGCCGCCTTCTCGTACTCGGCGGGCGTGCCGTGGTCGGCGATGTCGCCGGACACCAGGATCGCGTCCAGCGGCCCGGGCAGGCCGTTGAGGTACGCCATCACGCGTTCGGCCCGCCGCAGGGCCATCGCCCCGCCGTCCTTGCGGCCCCGCTCCTGGCCTAGGTGGATGTCACTGAGATGGGCGATGGTCAGCATGCCGCCCACCCTAGGCGGGAGTTGACGACCGGTCACCACCCCCGGCACCCCCGCTGGGTCAGGCCTGCACCGCCTCCGCCGGGCGCTTGAACATCCGGGTCGCGGTGATCTCACCGTGGACGGCCGGGCCGTCCGGGTCCTGCGGGGCCGGCAGGCCGGGGCGCAGGTGCTCCTCCACCGAGATGTACTTGAGGCCGGCCCGCAGATCCGCGTCGTTGCGCAGCCGGATGACCAGCGGGAACTCGGCGAGCGCGGTGGTGTCGAACAGGCCGGTGGTGTAGATCAGCTGCACGCCCAGCGCGTCGGCGACGGCCCGCTGGAGCTCCAGCAGGTAGGTCGCGTTGGCCCGGCCGATCGGGTTGTCGAGGAACAGCGTCCCGGCGTGGCGCAGTTGGGACTGCCCGCGGTCGTTCGCGCGCAGCGCGGCCATCGTGCAGTACAGCGCGATGGCGGCGGTGAGCAGCTGGCCGCCGGAGAACACGTCCGACATCTGGCCGACGCTGACCCGCTCGGCCCGCAGCACGGCGTCCGGCTTGAGGATCTCGACGCTGACGCCGCGCGGGCCGATCGCGGCGGCGACGGCGCGCAGCAGCAGTGACATGCCGTCGCGGCGCAGGTCGCTGTTCTTGCGGACGGCGGAGCGGGTGGCCTCGTCGACGACCTCGCCGAGCCGCTCGACCAGCAGGCTCTGGTCCGGGTCCTCGAAGCGGATCCGCAGGAACTCCTGGCCGGACCACTCCCCCAGGCCCTCGGGCAGCCGGGAGAGCCGTTGGGCGGCGCGCAGCGTGGCGAGGGCGCTCTCGACCAGGCCGCGCAGGCGGTCGACGATGCTGCCGCGGTTGCGTTCCAGCTGCTCCAGTTCGTCGGTGAGCACCCGCAGGCGCGGTGCGAAGGCGGTGGCCCAGGCGGCGGCGTGGTCGGGCAGGGCGGCGGCGGGGAGCTCGCGGATCTGCTGGCGGGCGGGGGTGCGGACGGCTTCGTAGCGGGCCGCGTTGGCGTGCCGGACGAGCGCGTCGGAGGTGTCCCGGACGGCGAGTTCGGCGGCGGACAGCTCGGTGGCGGCGGCCCGCAGCGTCCGGCGGGTGTCGGCGGCGGCGGCGCGGGCCTCGGTGAGGCTGCCGAGGTACGGGTCGGCGTTCTGCTCGGGCTCGTCGGGGTGTTCGCGCAGGCCGTCGCGGAGCTGGCCGGCGGCCTCCTCGAAGTCGGCTGCGGCGCCCTGCGAGGCCTGGTGGGTGCGTTGCAGGTCGGCGTGCGCGGTACGGGCGTTCTCCAGGAGTTCGCGGCGCTCGGCGAGCCGGCTGGTGGCGGTGCGCAGCAGCACCTGGGCGTGCTCGGGGTCGGTGGGGACGAGGTCGTCGGGGAGGTCGGTGTGGGCCTCGCCGGTGGCGGGGGCGGAGCGTTCGGCCTCGCCGCGCAGGCGGCCGAGCTGTTCGCTGGCGGTGGCGGCGCGGGCCTCGATGGTGGCGACGAGCTCCTCGGCGCGGCCGGCGGCTGCCTGCCGGGCCGGGCCGTCGGCGCCGTCGGGGCTGGCGAGCAGTTCCTCGGCGCGGGTGCGGACCTTGTTGCTGAGGCGGTCGAGCTCGGTGGCGGAGGCGGCCTCGTCGCCTTCGGCGCGGGCCTGTTCGGCGCGCAGGTCGGCGCCGACGCCGACCTTCTCGTAGAGCTGGGAGGCGGCGCGGTAGGCCTCGCGCAGGGCGGGCAGCGAGGTCTGGGCCTGGTCGGTCCCGTCCGTCCCGGAGGTGCTGGACAGCTCGGCGCGCTCGGCGCGCAGGGTGCGTACGGTGCGGCGGGCGTCGTCGGCGGCGCGCTGGGCGGCGCGGCGGTCCTCGTCGCAGGTGCGGGCGCGCTCGGCGCAGACGGCCTGGCGGCGGTCGCACTCGGTGGCGTCCTCGGCGAGTTCGCGCAGCGAGCGCGTCCAGTTGGCGCGCTCGCGCAGCCGGAAGGCGAGGCCGGCGAGGGCGTCGGCGCGGCGGCGGGTCCGCTGGGCGGCCTCGCGGTGCTCCTCGTGGGTGGACGCGGCGGCGAGGTGGTCGGCCTCGGCCTCGGCGTGGTCGGCCCGCAGGGTGGCGAGTTCGGCGGCGGCGGTCTCGGCGGCCAGGGCGGCGGCCTCGGCGGCGGCGGCGAGTTCGGCGAGGGTGCCGGGCGGGCACTGGGCGTGCCAGGAGGCGAGGCGGGCGGCGAGGGCGCGGTCGCCGCCGAGGCGGGCGGCGAGTTCGCGGATGTGCTCCTCGCGGGCGGTGGCTCGGGTGCGCAGGGCGCGGCGTTCGTCGTCGGCGGCGCTCTCGTCGTGCATGGCCGGGTTCGGCGGGACGAGAAAGAAGGCGGGCTCGCCGGTGATCGGGGCGATCAGGGCGGCGGCGGTGCCGACGGCGACGGTGGAGCGGGGCAGCAGGGCGGCGGCCTGGAGGGCCTCGCGGGCGCGGTCGAGCGCGTCGGGGTCGGTGACGACGACGCCGTCGACGAGTTCGGGGCGGGCGGCGAGGATGGCGTCGTGGTCGGCCGGGTCGACGGACTGGGCGAGGTAGCGCCAGCCGGGCAGGGCGGGGACGCCGTGCTCGGCGAGGTACTCGACGGTGGCGAGCACGTCGGGGCCGGGCGGCAGCAGGCCGCCGTCGCCGAGGGCGGCGAGGATCCGGGAGTCGTCGGCGGCGGCCGTCCGCAGGTCGAACAGGGTGCGTTCGGCGGTGGCGACGGACTGGTCGAGCCGTTCGCGCAGGCTTTCGGCGGTGCGGTCCAGGACGGCGGGGGTGAGGAAGCCGTCGGCCTCGTCGGCTCCGTCGCGGTAGGCCTCCAGCGACAGCAGGCCGGCCAGCCGCGGTTCGGCGGCGAGCAGGGCGGCGGTGCGGCGCTCGGTGGCGAGCGCGGCGCCCGCGGCCTTGCGGGCGTCGCTGGCGCGGGCGGCGGCGAGGTCGGCGCGGGCCTCGGCGGCGGCGCTCTCGCGCAGCCGGGCGGCGGCGAGGTCGGCGGCGGCGCGGGCCTTCTCCAGGGCGGCGGTGGCAGCCTTCTCGGCGTCGGCGGCGTTCAGGGCGGCGCGGGCGGGGTCGGCCTCGCCGTCGGCCATGGTGTCGGTGTCGGCCTCGATCCAGCCGGAGGCGACGGCGGCCTGGGTCTCCTGCTCGACCTCGGCCAGGCGCTGGCGCAGGTGGTCGGCCTCGCTGCGGGCCTTCTGGGCGGCGGTGGCGGCCGCGGTCGCGTCGGCCTGGGCCTTGGCGCCGTCCTGCTGGATCTCGCCGGCCCGCAGTTCCTCCTGGTCGGCGCGGGTCTCGGCGGCGAGGGCGGCGCTCTCCAGCGCGCGGGCGAGGGCGCCGGCGGCGCGGGCCCGGGCGGCGAGCGCCGGGGCGGCGTCGAGTTCGGCCTCGCGGATGGCGGCGGCGACCCGGGCCGCGCGGTCGGCGGCGGCGCGGTGGCGCAGGACGGCCTCGGCGGCCTGCCAGGCGGCGTGCAGGGTACGGGCCTCGGTGAGTTCGCGGCGCAGGGCGGCGGCCTCGGTGGTGGCGGCGGCGAGCCCGAGGGTGGCGTGGCGGTGGGTCAGTTCGGCGGTGATGAGGGAGTGCCGGGTGCGGTCGCTCTCGGCGGCGGTGACGGCGCTCGCGGCGGCGGCGACCTCGATGGCGAGGTCGTGGGCGCGGTCGCGTTCGGCGGCGCCGCGGGAGGTGAGGGCGTGGGCGAGCCGGCGGGTGCGGCGCTCGGCGGCGCGGTGGGTCTCGCGGACGGACTCGCGGGCGGCGGTGGCCTCGACGATCCGCTGGAGCAGTTCGACCGAGCCGGCGGTGAAGTCGCGTTCGGCGGTCAGTTCGGAGCGGCGGCCGAGCTTGGCGGCGAAGCCGTGCACGAGGTCGGCGAGGCCGTCGGTGTCGCGGGTGTCGGTGACGGCGCGCAGCAGCAGGTCGGTGAAGTCGGAGTCGTGCTTGACCGCGAAGAGGCCGGCGGCCTCGCCCTCGTCGGCGTTCATCTCGCGCTGGTAGCGGAAGAGTTCGGGGTCGAGGCCGAGGTCGCCGAGGTGTTCGTTCCAGCGGTCGTGGATGTCCTCGAAGGTGAGGTCGAGGTGGGTGTGGGCCTTGCCTGCCTCGGTGAGGGCGTCGCGGAAGCCCTTCATGGTGCGGCGCCGGCCGCGGGCCCGCTGGTCGCCGGCCAGGCTGATGCGTTCGGCAACCGGCAGCGAGTCCAGGGTGAGGCCGGGGCCGGGGCGGAAGGAGTACCAGGTCTCGGCGAACTTGCGCGGGTCGGAGGAGACCTGGCGGCCGCGCCACTCGCTGACCTTGCCGACCACGATCAGTTCACCGGTGACGGTGTGCTGCCACTCCAGGGCGACGTGGCCGCAGTCGTCGGCGAGCAGGAACTTGCGCAGCACGCCGGAGCTGGCTCCGCCGAGGGTGTTGCGGTGGCCGGGGAGCATCACCGAGAAGATCAGCTTGAGCAGGACGGACTTGCCGCCGCCGTTCTCCAGGAAGAGCACGCCGGCCGGGGCGGGGCGGCGGGGCGGGCCGTCCGGTTCCTCGCCGAACAGGCCGGGCTGCTGGGGTGCGGGGGCGGCGACCGGCTCACCGACACCGCGCAGGTCCAGGACCGTGTCGGCGTAGCGGGCGCCGGCAGGGCCGATGGAGTACAGGCGGACCCGGTTGAGCTCGTACATGTGCGGCGGTTCTCCAGTGCGGGCGGTTCGGCGGTACGGGCAGGGCAGGCGGGCGGTGCGGTGGGGTGGAGTGGGGGGCGGCTGGGTCAGAGCGAGTGGAACGGGAGGCCGGCGTCGGCCACCAGCTCCTCGCTGTGGTCGGCGGGCAGCAGGGTGGCGCTGCCGTCGGAGACCGCGACCACGCCGAGGTCGAGCAGCTCGCCCATCGCCGCGCCGGCGGCCAGGTCGCGGACCTGGAGCTGGTAGCGGGCGGTGGTGCGGTAGGTGCCTCCGGCGTCGTCGGCGGTCTTCTGCAGGAAGCCGGAGTCGACCAGGAAGAGCACCGCCTTGCCGGTGATGCCGATGGTGGAGCCGGAGAGCCGGCGGGCGTCCTTGGTGGCGCCGGTGGCGGTGCGCCGGGCCCAGACCCGCCAGGCGGCCTCCAGCCCGGGAGCGTCGCTCTGCGGGTCGGTGTTGTCGCCGGCGGCGTCGGCCTGCTCCTCCAGCCGGCGGCAGGCCTGCCGGACGAAGGCGTCGACGCCGTTGACGGTGATCCGGCCGAGGTAGCCGTCGTCGGCGAGGTCCTCCGGGCGGGGGAAGGCCATCGCGGCGACGGCGAGGTGGGCGAGGCCGTGCAGGAACCGGTCGGTGGACTCGGAGGCGGCCCGGCGGGAGTAGTCGCCCATCCGGACGGCGAAGACGGAGTCCTCGGCGGCGGCGACGGCCATCCCGGCGCGCGGGGACACCTCCAGCACGACCAGTCCCATGCCGGTGGCGACGGCGTCGGCCAGCCGGGCGAAGGCCGGGTCCTCGCGGTGGCGGCGGACCAGCTCGGCGTACTCGGCGTCGCGGGCCGGGAGCAGCTTGGCCTGGAGGCCGAAGGAGACCAGCCGGGCGGCGTCGGCGACGTCGGCCGGGGTGAGGGCGACCGGTGCGGGCTCGGCCTCGGTGGCCCAGGGGGCGTCGTGGTGGGTCGTCACGGGTGGTGCTCCTCGGGGTGGTTCCTGGGCTGGCGGCCGGTCATCAGCCGGCGTCCTTGCGGTCGGCCGCCATGCCGGCGGAGTCGAGCAGGGCGGTGCCCACGATGAGGTCCGCGCCGCCGAACTCGACGTCCCGCAGCGGGGTGCCGTCGTCGACGGCGAAGAGCAGGCGCTCCTCGCCCTGGCGGTAGGCCGTGCCGACCGGCGGGCTGGCCGCGTGGACGGCCAGCAGGGCGAGCAGGTAGGGCAGCTCCGGGTCCTGCCGGCGGGCGTCGGCGAGCAGGCCGGAGAGCCGGCGCGGGGCGTCGGCGGGCAGGTCGAGCAGTTCCAGGGCGGCCTCCAGCTGGGCCTCCGAGAAGCGGCTGTCGTCGGGGGTGGCGACCAGGTCCGGGTCGGGCAGCTCGGCGCCGAGGTGCTCGCGCTCGACCGGCGGGGTGAGCAGCAGGTCGACCAGGTCGGTGACCCGGACGGCGGTGGGGGTGCGCAGGCCGGTGGCGCGGGCGAAGAACGCGTCGGTGGGGCGGACGGCCTGCTCGACCGGCAGCCGGAGCACCGGGGCGAGCAGCTGGCCGTACAGGTCGGTGCCGGTGCGGGCGCCCGGGGAGGCGAAGGCCTGGCGGTCCTGCTCGGCGCGGAACAGCGGGCCGGCCTCCAGCAGGCGGGTCTGCAGCTGGGTGTGGCGGCGGATGCAGTCCTTCACTATGTCGACGAGTTCGGCGGCGCGGCGCTTGTGCTCGGCGCCCTCGGGGGTGTTCGGCTCGCTCTCGTCGCGGACCTTGCGGATGTTGGTGAGGATCGCGTTCTCGTGCCGGTAGCGGTCGGCGATGTGGTCGAGCGCCTCGTCGATCAGGTCGGGGACGGCCTGCATCCAGTCGACGGCGCGGACGTTGCGGCGGGTGGCGTCCAGTGCGCGGCGCAGCGTCTCGGCGTACTGGACGGTGCGGTAGCGGGCCTGCTCGGCGGCGAGCTGGGCGTCGGCGAGGCGGCCCCGGCGGATCAGCACCTCCAGCTTCACCTCGGCGGCGATCTGGGCGGAGGTGACGTCGGTGTCGAGGGCGCCGACCAGGACGTTGACGGCCTCGTCGGTGGTGCGGAGGTAGACGCCGCCGTCGGGGCCGGGCACCTCCTCGATCAGCTTGAAGTCGTAGTCGCGCCGGACGTAGGCGCCGTCGGGGCCGAAGGTGCCGTAGACCGCGCGGAAGCCCCGGTCGACGCTGCCGACGTTGATCAGCGACTCCAGCACCCAGCGGGCGACCCGCTCGTGCTCGGCGGCGGGCCGGGGCGGGTTCTGCGCGGCGACCCGGGGCAGCATGCGGGCCAGCACTATGTCGCGGTCGGCGCCGGTGTCGAAGTCCATGTGCAGGGTGACCAGGTCGATGGCGGCGAGGCCGACCTCGGCCATCGCGTAGCCGCCGTACTCGCCGGCCAGGTTGACCTTGCGGTTGTCCAGGTCGTGCAGCGGGGCGGTGCAGGCCAGCGCCTTGAGCCTGCGGGCGAGGCCCTCGTCGGCGGCGGGGCCGGGCGCGGGGCGGACGGCCCCGGCGGGCGGCCGGAGCCCGAGGTCGGTGGGCTGGTCTGCGATGGCGGTCACGGTGGACAAGATTAGGGCTTCACACCGACAACGACCGAAACGGGCCTTTTGGGCGAACCGGAACGGCGGCCGGCCGGCCGGCGAAAAAGCCCTACGGGGGCCCGGCGTCTCCGCCATGATGAAAATTATGATCATTAAAATGGCAAAGCTCGGTCTTGCCGCAGTGCTGGCCATCGCCCCGCTCGCGGCCGGGACCGGTGCGGCCGTCGCCGCGGGCACCCCGCAGGGCCCCGACGTCGCCGTGTCGCAGGCGGGCAACTACCCGATCTTCGCGGTCGACAACACCAACTTCAGCGTGACCTGGAAGTCGGCGGGCACCGCGGACGTCACCGGCGTCACCCGCCTGACGGTCGACCTCCCCGCGGGCCTGACCACCAGCGGCGCGCTGATGTACTCGACGCCGTACGACTACACGTTCTCGCAGACCGTCTCCCCGGACGGCCGCCACCTGGTGGCCCTGTTCACCGGCACCCGGGCGCCGGGGCGCAGCGACTTCATGAAGGTCCAGGTCAGCTCGCGGGGCCCGGCCCGCCCGAGCGGGACGATCAGGGTGACGGCCGCCAACCGGGGTGACACCGACGCGTCCGACAACGTCTCGGCGTACCTGCTCGGCACCGGGCCGCAGCCGTCGCCCACCCCGGCCGCGCCGGGGCTCGGCGCGATCGGCACGACCACCGGCCCCGCCGCCGGCGGCACCGCCGTGACGCTCACCGGCACGAACCTGGACGACGGTTTCGTGCTGTTCGGCGACCAGCCGGCCGCCGGCGGCTGCGCCGGCACCTCGTGCACGGTGACGGCGCCGGCCGGCTCGGGCAGCGTCCCGGTCACCGTGGTCACCCCAGGCGGACACGCCGACGCGCCGGCGGTGTTCAGCTACACGCCCTGAGCCCGGGATCCACCCCCGCGGCACC